>NZ_JBWYJA010000009.1:0-161526 GCF_056780035.1 Acinetobacter sp. ANC_7503
GTTCAGTTGTACCTGTGATTTCTGGTGTTGTATCGTTTGTATCCGCAATTGGATCAATCGTTACATCGGTATCAGATGGTGCAGTTGTATCAACTTTAAATGAGCCATTAGATGTCGCTTCACCAACGTTACCAGCTTTATCTTTCGCTTCAGCTTTAACTGTATATTCACCTTCTGGTAGTGCTTCAGTCGGTGTATACGACCAGTTACCTTCTGGATCTACAGTCGCATCACCTGTTGCTACAGGGTTGCCATCTTTGTCTAAGATTTCAACTTTTACTGTTGCGCCTGGTTCAGTCTTACCATTAATTTCAGGAGTTGTATCACTAGTATCTTCTAGAGGATCGATTGTAATTTCCGGATCGATTGTATCAACTTCAACCGTAGTTTTAGCAGGTTGACTTACATTTCCTACCGCATCACGAGCTGAAGCCTCGACACTATATGTACCATCTGGTAACGCTTTAGATGGCTTATATGTCCAGCTACCATCGGCTGCAACATTCACAACTGCAGATTGAACAACCTTGCCAGCCGCATCCTTGATTTCAACACGTACTTGTGTTGCACCATCTTCAGTTTTACCTTTAAAGGTAGGCGCATCAATGTTCGTAAGTGGTAACTCTTCAATCGTTACTTTAGGTGGAGTAATATCCACAGTAAAGCTTGAAGTAGCGACTTTACTATTACCAGCCGCGTCATATGCTGTTGCTTCTAGTTTATAGTCACCTTCAGCTAATGTTACAGGTGATTTAAACTGCCATTTACCGTTGGTCACTGTAGCAGGACCTTCTGCGATAATCTTACCTGAACTATCGCGAATCACTACTTTTACGCTCTCACTATCTTTAGTGGTTCCCGTAAATGTAGGAGTTTGATTTTTAGTTGTAGTCACTGGATTATTCTCCGATTCCGAAAGAGTATTTGCGATTGCAGCGATTGCAAAAGTTGATTGATTCGTTGCTGTATCCCAACCCTCAGGTTCAGGATCAGTAGGGATTGGATCGATGTCTATGTCTGGAGGAGTTAAGTCAACATTGAATTCTTGTTTTTCTTCTTCACCTTTATTTCCTGATTTATCAATAGGCGTTACGATAACTTCGTATTTACCTTCATCCAGGTTTTTCTCAGGTGTATATTCCCATTTACCATCTTTATCAACAGGAACAGTTTCTTTATCAACCACGTTCCCATCTTTATCTTTAATTTCTATTTCAACATTAGATTCTGGCTCACCTTCACCTGATAATTTAGGTGTTTCTGAGTTTGTTTCACCCTTATTTCCAATTTCATCAATAGTGATGTCTGATGGTGGGACAGTATCAAGCGTGATTGTCTTAATCGGTGATTTATCACTTTCTTGACCACTTACAGTTTGTGTGACAGAAAGCTCATAGATACCATCTTTTAAATCTTGATCAGGTGTAAAACTCCAATCACCATTAGACAATGCAACCGTCTCACCAATTAGTTCATCGCCATTATAGATTTTGATGATTGCACCAGGTTGAGCTCCAGAACCTTTGATTTCTGGACGAGCATCATTTGTTACACCACCATCAGCAACTTCACCGATATGCTCTGGTACATCATCAATGACGATTGGTGCATTTAATAATGCATTTGGCTTTGGCTGAGGGTTAGGCGTAGGATTAGAGTCAGAACCATTATCTGCGACTGCCGCAATTGCACCAGCTGCACCAGCACCAATTAACCAAGGGAGAATACCACCGATAAAATCATCGGAATAAAGAAGAGGTTCGATTTCTTCGATTGGGTAATACAGAATTGTTTCTGCAATTGAGCCATCTTCATTGGTAAATTTAACCCAATAAAGTTGACCACTTTCATCTTGGAATACGAGGCTGTTATCAGCAAATGAAGGATTGAAATAGTTTTCAATCACAATCACTTCACCATTACGCAAATTGATTAGAGCATTATTATTATCACGAGTGATTGAAGCTACATCATCTTTAGATACTTGAACGACAACTACAGAGTTTTCGTTAAGCCCCACTTGACTAGAGTTGACATTCTCTAATACCTGATGACTCTCTTTAGATATTATGGAGATATTAGCCATGGTAAATTCTCACTTATAAATTTTATTTTTATCGATCTTTCTACATCTAAGATACAAAAAAGATAGACACTATTATCTATAAGTGAGATTTATATCACATTTTTAAGATTTAATGCGAATAGATTTTGCGTCTTTTATCAGCTTTTTGTAACCGCTCATCCACAATAAAAATATATCTTTTATTTACAAACACTTATGACATAAGAATTAATATTTTTACTTACTTTTAGGATATTTCAGGTCACCAAATTTCAAAGGCTTACTTATCATAATTTCTGCTATATTTAGCTTAACTACATACGGTAACTTGCTCACCTAACATTTTAATGTTAGTAAACTAGTATACTTTTCATTTTATAGTGAAAATTAATACTTACTTTTTAGTAAGTTAAGAAATAAAATTTGCTTTAAATATGATGTAATTTTCACATTTTAATTTTATATTTCATCGATAAAATTCTGCGTAACTGAATAAAATATTTAAACAATATCACTGTTATCTTCTGCATTGATCATGCTTAATTCATAAAAAAAAAAAGCAAGCACTATCATGCTTGCTTCAATTAAATATAATTTTTTTAGAAATTTTCTGGATTTTCTAACTTCTTCACCTCTTCAGCTTTAGCGGGATGATGGACGATTGCCACACCATCATCAGAAGTCCGATCTAAAATCACTTCAGGATTATAAATCGTAATAATCTCATTACCTTTACTATCTTCACCAACAATATATTTAAATCCTTTACGATTAAGCTTATTACATAATCGCTGATATATTCCCTTTAAGCCCTCTTTTTCCTCATTAGGGTTGTAATAGAAAGCATTCATGACTGCTGGCAAACCTAAACCACATACTACGCCCGATAATAAAACAACAATAAAAGTATAACCAATCAAGATACTACTGTATTGCCTTAACTCTGGGACATTAGCAACCGCAAGAATTAGAGCCAATGAAATCCCCCCTCTTACTCCCCCCCATGATAAAATTGCTAGGCTACCGTTATAGCTTTTCTTACGAAACGATGGGAAAAATGCAAAAGCCAGAAAGTTCGCAGCAAAACGTGAAATATGTAAAATAACAAATGCGATAATACCGCCAAGTATCATGCTGGCATTAAGATCAAGAATAAACAGCTCTAAACCAATTAAAGTAAATAAAAAAGAATTAATGATACCTTCAACTGTATGCCAAAAGTGATTTACTTCTTGGATTTCACGATTTTGTAAAATTTCTTTCCATTTATTACCAACAATAAGTCCACCAATCACACATGCGATTGGTGCTGATGCATGAGCAAATAAAGCAACCAAATATGAACCACAAGCCAGTAAAGCTGTCGTTAGGATTAATGATTCCATTTCATGCTTCCCGCGAAGCAATCGTAAAATCCCCCAACCAAATACTAAACCAATAATTACAGCTACCACAATTTCATAAAGGAGTGTTTGTAGTGTCAGCAACAGACTAAAATGCTCGCCTTCAAGCACATTCAACAATGTCATAAATACAGCGATACACATTGCATCATTGAACAGTGATTCACCCTCCAATTTCACCATTAAATGATGTGGTGCACGTACAGAACTGAGTACCCCTTTGATTCCGATTGGATCTGTAGCCCCTAAAGCAGAACCGAGTAATAAAAGTACGAGTATTGGTACAGGGTTACCAATCAAATATTGAAATCCAAATAATAATCCACCAAACAATGCTGCACACAAAACCAAAGCAATAGTGGCAAGAATACTAATTGGCTTCCAATACACTTTTAGATCAGACACTTTAAATTTCAATGCCGACGATGTAAGAATGAAGCAAATAACACCATTTACGAGAAAATCATAAAAATCAATATGACGGACTGCTTCTTCAATATTTGCCAAATTAATGGTGATAAAACGATTATCCCCTAATAAATTGGCAGCCCATTGCAGAATAAAGACAAAAATTGCTGAAACAATTGGCACCCCTATCGCTTGGGGAAAACCTAGAATTCGTTTATTGAATATGGTTGTGGCAATTGAGAGGGCAAAAACCACTGTAAATACTTGGAGAAAAAAAAAGTTGCCCATTTTGCACTCTATGATATGTTTTATTTAAATGAGATCATTTAAATTTTAAATGAAAAAACTATAGCCATTTATTTATTTTATATAAAGAATGTTTACTCGCAATCCCTTTTTTTTTAAAGATGTGTAGCCTTCCTAATAAATTATTCCATTAGCAGGCTACATGTATTAACTTTGCAAAAAAATCAATCGATTCTGCTTGGTAGATTTAGATTGAGGTATTGAATGTATCACATTGGTTCACATCACCTGTTTTCATGCCACGATCGAACCAATACATTCTTTGTTGGCTTGTGCCGTGGGTAAAGCTATCAGGAACCACATGTCCTCTAGCCTTTTTCTGAAGATAATCATCACCAATCTTATGCGCCGCATCCATTGCCTCTTCAACATCACCTTGCTCCAAGAATTGAGTTCGTTGATGTGTATCTTTTGCCCACACACCAGCTAGACAATCAGCTTGCAATTCCAAACGGACTGATAATTGGTTCCCTTGAGCTTCAGTAGCTCGTTGTCTAGCTTGTTGGACTTGAGTTGAAATACCTAAAAGATTTTGAATATGATGTCCGACTTCATGCGCAATCACATAAGCTTGTGCAAAGTCACCAGCAGCATTTTGTGTAGATAATTCTGATTGATTTCGTTCACCCGATATACCCATTTGCTGACGCATATCTTTAAAAAAATCAGTATCAATATAGATTTTTTGGTCTGCAGGACAATAAAATGGCCCCATCGCTGACTGAGCTGTACCACAGCCTGAATTGACTACACCACTAAACATCACAAGTTTCGGTGCTTGGTATTGCATTCCCTGTTTTTGAAAAATGGTGGTCCATGTATCTTCAGTATCAGCGAGTACCGTACCAACAAATGCCGCTGTTTCTTGTTGCTCGGGTGTTGGGTTTTCAATCCCTATCGCTTGGTGTTGATTATTAGAAGTCACTTGTTTAGTTGCCTGATAGGCTTGTTGTGGATCAACCCCAAAAAATTTCCAAGCAACAAATGCAACAACTAAACCGAGAATACTAATTCCACCAGCTTTAGCCCCACCGCCTCCACGGCGATCTTCTAAATTACTACTTACTCTCCGGCCTTTCCAACGCATAATCTCAGCCCTTTTTAATCATATAACTTCATATAATACGTTATTTCATCAAACTCTAAACTTTTCTAGCGTTCCATAGTTTTTGTATTCCTGAAACAACGACCAAAACGATAAGTCCTGCAATAAAACCTATGACAAAGTTTAAGAGCGTCGGGGTTAAAGCACCGATGATACTGCCTACATTTGGAATATGTTCAATATAATCGACTGAATCTTCAGTAAAATGATGAAATAATGGGATGGTATGATTAATAATACCACCCCCAACCAAGAACATCGCGATTGTTCCGACAATGGTTAGTGTCTTCATAAGTTTAGGCGCAAAAGCAAGTAAGCCCTGACCAATTCTCTGTTTCAATGTAGACGTTTGTTTGACGAGATAAAATCCCAAATCATCAATTTTAACAATCATAGCAACTAAACCATAAACACCAATCGTCATTAAAATTGCGATGACTGACAAGACTGCAACCTTTATTCCAAAAGTAGCTGCTGCAACTGTACCCAATGAAATCACGATAATTTCAGCAGATAAAATAAAGTCTGTTCGTATCGCGCCTTTGATTTTATCTTTCTCAAAAGTTGCTAGATCTACATTTAAGTTTTCGAGTTCTTTTTCGGCCTGTTCAGATGTTTTAGCTTTTTTATGGTGTAATGAGTGAATTACTTTTTCTACACCTTCATAACATAAAAATAATCCACCTAACATCAATAAAGGATTTATAAGCCAAGGTGCAATCACACTAATTAATAATGCTAATGGAACCAAAATTAATTTATTAACAAATGAGCCTTTTGCAACAGACCAAACGACAGGCAATTCACGGTCGGCTTTCACACCACTAACTTGTTGAGCATTGAGTGCTAAGTCATCACCCAATACACCGGCCGTTTTTTTTGCAGCCATTTTACTCATCAGCGCAACATCATCAAGAATGGTGGCTATATCATCTAATAGCACCAATAAACTATTTGCCATTATTGTTATCCTTCTTTGTTTTTTGGAATTTTATTCTTCTATTTCAATTTATTCTGTATCAACATTATTAAAAGTATCTCAAATAAGGTGTTTTTAATTCGATTCTTTCGATGCTTTATGCTGACATAAAAAAAAATAATGCCGTACAATATTGCGAAATTTTAAAAATTCAGCCCTAGTGTTGATGACTTTGGTATAGAAAATGAGTAATCAAGATAATCGCCCTGTTATTTTGACAGGTGACCGTCCAACTGGACAACTTCATTTAGGCCACTTTGTCGGTTCTTTACGTTCACGAGTAGGTTTGCAAGATTCCCATCACCAACATCTATTATTGGCTGATGCACAAGCTTTTACAGACAATGCTGATAACTTCGAAAAAGTTAGACGTAATATTATTGAAGTTGCAACTGACTATCTCGCTGTTGGGATCGACCCGACAAAAACAACAATTTGCGTTCAATCAAGCTTGCCAGCTTTGAATGAACTGACCATGCTTTATTTAAACTTTGTCACAGTTTCAAGACTAGAACGAAATCCTACGATTAAGTCTGAAATACAAATGCGTGGGTTCGAGCGTGACATCCCAGCTGGATTCTTATGCTATCCAGTTGCTCAAGCAGCTGATATCACTGCTTTTAAAGCATCGATTGTGCCCGTGGGTGAAGACCAAATTCCAATGATTGAACAAACAAATGAAATTGTTCGTCGTTTAAATCGTCAGATTGGTCAAGAGCTTTTGCCAGAATGTAAGGCACTGCTATCGAATGTTGGTCGATTACCAGGATTTGATGGTAAAGCTAAAATGTCTAAATCATTGGGCAATACAATTGTTTTAGATGCTTCTGATAAAGACATTAAAAAAGCGGTAAATGCTATGTATACAGATCCTAATCATCTTCGTATTGAAGATCCAGGTCAGGTGGAAGGTAATGTTGTATTTACTTATTTAGATGCTTTCGATCCAAAACCAGAAGAAGTAGCAGAGCTTAAAGATCACTATCGTCGTGGTGGTTTAGGTGATGGTACAGTCAAAAAACGCCTTGAAGGTGTTCTAAAAGAGTTGATCACGCCTATTCGTGAACGTCGTATGGAGCTTGCTAAGGATCCTGATTATATTATGGATATCTTAAAAACTGGTACTGACAAATGTCGTGATATTACACAAGCAACATTAGATGAAGTTAAAGCTGGATTAGGTGTTTTTAAATTTTAATCCCTAAAAAATAAGCACACTTAAAGCCGCATCACATTGCGGCTTTTTTTATGGCTATTAATTAGCCTATTTAAAATTAACCTTCAATCAAACTTATTAACGTAATCTTACACGTTTTAACCCGACTACCAATGAGTTGCTAAATGAAATTGAATATCATTTAATTACTGTTATGAATACCCCCAAAATTCATAACATTTCTCCTTAACCGAAACTGTGTAAGCAGATTCGTTGTTCTGCGCAGTGATCACCCCAATCACTGCGTATTTTTTTATGTTGAATCCATTCAAAATGAAATCAATATTATATAATTGATAATTACGTCACTTTATTTTATTATTTTGATTAAAATTTGATAAAAATTCTAATATCTATAAGAGACTACCCATGTGGGACATGTTTATAAATCCGTCGAACCTATTCTTCAGTATTAGTATCTGCTTGATGTTTTTTATAGGCATTCTTGAAGTCTTTCTATTAATAACAGGTCTCAGTAGTCAAGGATTTTTAGAGCAATTTCTACCTAGTTCATTAGATTCTTCTCCTGAAATGATCGTTGACCATCAATCTAGTATTTGGATTCAATTTTTAGATTGGCTTTATCTTGGACGTATTCCTGTATTAATTTGGCTGATCATCTTTCTCACGACCTTTTCAATTGTTGGCTTCTTAGCCCAATCTATCATCCATCATGTATTTGGATCATTTTTAACAGTCTGGCTCATTACTCCACTGGTACTTGTGGTCTGTATGCCATTCGTACGGCTATTCTCAAGATGGATAGTAAAGATCATCCCTAAAGATGAAACCACAGCAATTCATAGCGACGATTTAATTGGACTTCGAGCAGAAATCATTTTAGGCACTGCTCGACTGCACTATCCTGCGCAAGCAAAACTCAAAGATCGCTTTGGTAAAACACATTACATTTTAGTCGAACCTGAAGCTGACGAAATATTCGTACAAGGTCAGCAAGTCTTACTTACACAACGTAGTCTCAAAGGCTTTCAAGCAATTTCACAATAAATCAACTTAGAGAAAAAAATGTTTAGTTCAAGTTTTTATCAAATTATTATAATTGCAGGACTTATTCTCATTGCACTGGTTGTCATCGGAACCATTATTGCACGACTATATAAACGCTCTAGCAAGGAAGTTTCATTTGTCAGAACTGGATTTGGTGGGGAAAAAGTTATACTAGGAGGTGGTGCAATTGTACTTCCTGTTTTACATGAAGTCATTCCTGTCAATATGAATACCCTTCGCTTAGAAGTTAAACGTGCAGCTGATCAAGCCTTGATTACGCGTGATCGAATGCGTGTAGATGTGATGGCTGAGTTCTATGTTCGTGTTAAGCCAACAGCTGAATCGATTGCTACCGCAGCACAAACTTTGGGTCAAAAAACCATGTCACCAAATGAATTAAAAGATTTGGTTGAAGGTAAATTTGTAGATTCCCTGCGTGCAGTAGCAGCAGAAATGGCTATGGAAGAGTTACATGAAAAACGTGTCGACTTCGTTCAGAAAGTTCAACAAGTAGTTTCAGAAGATCTGTTCAAAAATGGTTTAGAACTCGAAACTGTATCTTTAACAGGACTTGATCAGACCAGCTTTAAATTTTTTAACCCACAAAATGCATTTGATGCAGAAGGTTTAACAAAATTAACAGAAACTATTGAAGATCGACGAAAAAAACGTAACGATATTGAACAAGATGCTGACTTAGCCATTAAAGCGAAAAATTTAGAGGCTGAACAAGCACGCCTTCAAATCCTGCGTGAAGAAGAATACGCAAAGATGCAACAAGAGCGTGAAATTTCGATTCGAAAAGCTGAACAACTTGCTGAAATTGCAACGCAAGAAGCTGCCAAAAAGCGTGAGGCAGAAGAAGCCCAAATCGCTGCAGAACGTGAAATTGAATTAAAACGTATTTCAGCTGCACGTGATGTCGAAAATCAAAATATTCAAAAAGCACAAATTATTGAACAAGCGCAAGTAGAACAAAAGAAAACCATTGAACTTGCGGAACAAGATCGCGCAATCGCGATTGCCGAGAAATCTCGTGCTGAATCTGAAGCCAAAGCACTTGCTGACCAAGCTCGTGCGCAAGCAGTGAAAGCTGAGGAAGAAGTTGTGACTGTTCGTGAAACACAGCGAGCTGAGCGTATTAAAGCGGTTGAACTTGTTGCTGCAAAACAGGCTGCAGAAACTGATGCTATTTCAATTACTGTGGCTGCCGAGGCATCAAAACAAGCTGCTGTAGATGAGGCTGAAGCTGTTCGTACTGCGGCTGAAGCAGAAGCTGAAAAAGTCCGCTTGAAAGCTAAAGGTGAAGCTGATGCTAAAATTCTTTTGGCTCAAGCTTTAGAAAAACAATACCAAGTCGATGCTGAAGGGACACGCGCAGTCAATGAAGCAAATAATATCTTGTCGAGCGAACAAGTTGAGATGCAAATTCGTTTGGCACTTTTGAAGTATTTGCCTGAAATCATCCGTGAAAGTGTTAAACCAATGGAAAATATTGATGATATCAAGATATTACAAGTGAATGGTCTTGGTGGCATTACTGGCGCCACAACTTCAGCTGATCAATCAGATCAATCACAATCCGTTGCACTTTCAGATCAAGTGGTGAATAGCGCACTTAGATATCGTTCACAAGCCCCTCTTATTGACAGCTTAATGAGTGAACTCGGTATTCAGGGTGGAGACATCAACGGTCTAACACAAAACCTAAAACCTAAAACCTAAAACCAATTAATGATAAAAGCCCTGATTTTCAGGGCTTTTATTCACTTTACTGCTAGCTATTGCTGTTCTTATTATTTTTAAGATAACAAATATTATTTTAGGATTGATCAGTTTTCCCTACCCGACGATCTCATGCATTTTTCTTTTACTCCTGCTTCAGCAATTGATGCAGTCACCTTATGACGTTATGTATCTTTATTCTAGGCGCAATTTTTGCTGGATTTATTCAAGGTCTCACAGGTTTTGCCTTCGCTCTTATTGCGATGTCTTTTTGGGTATGGATTCTACCGCCTCAGATCACCGCCCCCTTGGTCGTTTGTGCATCATTATGGTGTCATATCATTTCAATGTATAAAGAACCAAGAACCTTTATAAAGCCTTCTATCGTTTGGGTCTATATTATCGCTGGCTTAATTGGAGTACCTTTGGGTACTTTTTTGCTCCATTATATCAATGCAGACACGTTCAAATTACTACTTGGGATATTTTTATTAATTTGGTGTCCACTCATGTTCTTTAATCCGCAACTACATTGCTTAAAAGATACAGGACTCAAGATGGACGGCTTGATTGGTTTTTTGGGTGGAATTTTAGGTGGGCTCGGTGGATTCTGTGGTGCAATTCCCTCGGCTTGGGTGATGCTTAAACAACTTCCTAAACATGAGCAACGCAACATTCTTCGACATTTTAATTTTGCCATTCAACTGTTTACTTTGCTTATCTATTTATTTAACCAGACCATTAACGTAAATCACTTGTCCTATTTGTGGATTTTGATCTTCACGGTCAGCCTACCAGCGATCATTGGAGCAAAAATTTTTTATCAAATATCTGGGCAAAAATTTAAGTCGATTGTCTTAACTTTATTGTTTTTTTCAGGCTTTATTTTAACCTTAAACGCAATTTTCTTGTATTAAAAAAGGCAGATTGTTCTGCCTTCTCCATATATTAACTGTTGTGTGAATATCGTTGGTCAACACTAAATTTTTCGGGGAATTTAGCTGAAATCTTTGAATAAAATTCCATAATTTCTGCCATATCCACTTCTATATCTCCAGTAGGATAAATAATTTTACCTACACCACATTTTTTTTGACTGTAATCCATATATGCTAAAGCGATTGGGACATTCGCTGTAATTGCCACATGGTAAAAACCCGTTTTCCATTTTTCTTGTTTTGACCTTGTTCCCTCGGGCGTCACCAACATAACCAATTTTGGATGATCTTTAAAAAGATCTGCCATTAATTGCACCATGCTTGGTCTTTCCTCTCCCTCTTTCTTTGGTCGGCGATTAATTCCGATCCCTCCCATAGCTCGGACAAAAGGACCAAATGGAAACTTCATATAGCTGTCTTTAATTGTAATTCTGACATTTACACCTAAAGCTTTGAGCGCTAATCGCGCGTATAAAGCATCCCAGTTACTGGTATGTGGTGCAGCAATCATGACACATTGATGTAAATCTAAGGGCCAATGGTTATCAATTTCCCAACCTAACGCATTTAAACTCTGTTCAGCAAATCTTTCAAACATATAAATATACAAATGTAAATTTTCGGAATTGTAACAGCTTTGGCATTACTTTTATTCAAAATATCTATTAGGTTTTACTATTACTGTTTTTCTATCTGTACATCAATTAAATTGGCTCATGTATTTAGTTAAATCATTGCATTAATAATAAAAAAACCCTGCTTACGCAGGGTTTTTTTGAATCAGTTCAGTGCTTATGCAGAGAATTGGTTCATTGTATTTTTCGCATCGTCACCCGCTTTAAGCGCGTTGTCGCCAGCGAAGATTTCTTTATGGTCATCACCGATGTCTGAACCAGCCATTGCTTGGTGTTTAACACAAGCGATACCGCCACGGATTTCTTTACGTTGTACACCAGCAACATAAGCCAACATACCTTCAGAACCGAAGTAACCTTCTGCAAGCTCATGTGTAGAAAGCGCAGCAGTGTGGTAAGTAGGAAGTGTAATCAAGTGATGGAATACACCTGCTTCACGAGAAGCATCAGCTTGGAACGTACGGATCTTCGCATCAGCATCAGCAGCTAATTCAGTATTGTCATACTCAGCGCTCATTAACTTAGCACGGTCGTAAGCAGATACGTCTTTACCTTCAGCAACCCAACGGTCGTAAGCTTGTTGACGGAAGTTTAACGTCCAGTTGAATGATGGTGAGTTGTTATAAACAAGTTTTGCATTTGGCACAACTTCACGTACACGGTTCACCATGTGAGCGATTTCTTCAACGTTTGGCGTTGCAGTTTCGATCCAAAGAAGGTCAGCACCGTTCTGTAAGCTTGTTACACAGTCAAGTACAACACGGTCAATTTGAGTACCTTCACGGAATTGATATAGACCAGAAGCTAAACGCTTAGGACGGTGTAATTTACCATCACGTTTGATTAAGATTTCGTCTTCTTGCGCTTCTGATATATCAATTTCAGTAGTGTCTAAGTAGCTGATGTATTGAGAAGCGATATCGCCTGGCTCTTTAACCACTGGGATTTTTTGAGTCAAGTCAGCGCCTTCAGAGTCAGTACGTGCAACGATGATACCGTCGTCAAGACCCATTTCTAAGAATGCATAGCGGAGTGCATGGATTTTCGCAATGAAGTCTTCGTGTGGAACAGTTACTTTACCTGCTTGGTGACCACATTGTTTCGCGTCAGAAACTTGGTTTTCGATTTGAAGTGCACATGCACCCGCTTCGATCATTTTCTTCGCAAGTAAGTAAGTTGCTTCTTCGTTACCGAAACCAGCGTCGATGTCGGCAATAATTGGCACAACGTGAGTTTGGAAGTTGTCGATTTGTGAAGTGATTTCAGCAGCTTTAGCAGTGTCACCCGCTTCTTGCGCTTTTTTAAGTGCACGGAATAAGTCGTTTAATTCTTTTGCGTCTGCTTGACGTAAGAATGTGTAGATTTCTTCGATCAATGCAGGAACTGAAGTTTTTTCGTGCATAGATTGGTCAGGAAGTGGACCAAACTCAGAACGAAGTGCAGCAACCATCCAACCAGAAAGGTAGATGTAACGGCGTTCAGTAGTACCGAAGTATTTTTTGTTCGCAATCATTTTTTGTTGTGCGATGAAACCATGCCAGCAACCCAAAGATTGAGTATATTTGCTAGAATCAGCATCATAAGCAGCCATATCACGACGCATAATCGCAGCTGTGTATTTCGCAATATCTAAACCAGTTTTGAAACGGTTTTGAAGTTGCATACGTGCAGCATCTTCAGGACTGATGTCTGCCCAAGTGTTGCCGAATTTTGCTTTTAATTCGCGGATTGCATCAATCGCTGTTTGGTATGTAGTCATGATATTTTACCCTGTATATAATTTTAGGATTTATCAATCGAAGGACTAAATCTACTCGGTATTAATTGTTCAGATTTAGAGCGCTTCGTTGCTATAGACTTAGCTTAGATTGACTCTAGAAATTAATCCAATATTTTCGTTTAATTCTCAGTATTTATTTAAAAAATATGTAGATTAAAGTCGTAATATAAATGAAATACCATTCTATAAATTATTGATTTTAATTAAATTTATAAAATGAGCATTTGTACACTTTTAACACAATTTGAGTAATTCTTATTCATTAGACTTAAGTATCAAGCTCACAATTACGTTTAATTTTTCTTCAAACATCTTTAGATATTAACCTTCAATTGACTTTTCTGACAGAGCATCGTTATTAAACTGTTAGTTTTAAATGAATATTTTTTAAACTGTGAACCATATTGATGGAATTACCAATAAAGCATTTAAATTGAGATAAACCTAAAAACAATTTAGAACATAGCATGGTAATTTCAAAAACAACTAAAGCCCTATTTCTAAATAAATGTATAGGGTCTGTCTTATGACAAAAAAGACGTAAATTTGATGAATATATGTTAAATTCTGCTGAAAAAATCAGCATAAAAACACACAAACCTAAGCGCTTGTGGCATAATTCCCCACGATTTCAAAAATTTATTTTCGGTATTTTTTTTATGAATCTTGAGCGGGTTGATCTCAATCTCTTAATTTACTTAGATGTTCTTTTGCGAGAGAAGAATGTTACACGTGCAGCAGAACAATTAGGTGTTACTCAGCCTGCAATGAGTAATATTTTACGTCGTCTTCGTAACTTATTTAATGATCCGCTTTTAATTCGCTCTTCTGAAGGAATGACTCCTACGGAAAGGGCTTTAGAACTACAGCCTCGTATTCGTGATGCTCTTTCTGATCTATCTATGATCTTAGAACCACGAACAGAATTTAGACCTTATACGTCAAATCGTGTTTTCCGCATCATGACTTCAGATTATGCTGAAGCTACACTTGTGCCTCGCTTAGTTAAGGCTCTGCGTTCAGAAGCACCAAATGTTGTTTTAGATTTTCTAACACCGAGTGATGTATCTTATCGTGATATGGAACAAGGTAAAGTTGATCTTGCCATCAACCGTTTCAACGAAATTCCACAAAGTTTTCATCAGGTTCTGGTGTGGCGTGACAGCTTTTCATGCTTACTGAATAATAAGCATCCTGCCGTAAATAATTTGAATCTTAAAAGTTATCTAGATGCGCAACATATCTGGGTTTCTAAAACTGGGATGGGTGTAGGATTTGGTGTTAACCCAGAGAAACAAGCCGGTTTAGGTTGGATTGATCAAGCTTTAGAGCGTATTGGTCAAAAACGCAAAATTTCGGTATTTACACGTCATTATCAAATGCCAGGTTTATTAGCGTCTAATGTCGATCTCATTGCGACATTACCGACGAAAATCGCTCGCCTACAAGCTAAAAGTCAAAACTTGATGCTCAAAGACCCTCCATTTTACATTCCTGAATTTGAACTCAAAATGGCGTGGTGCCCTCTATTACATCATCATCCTGCTCATCGTTGGTTACGTCAGTTGATTTTATATGTTGCTCGTCAAATGACTGAGGAAGAAAATCGTGAATTTCTTTCAAATAACAATACCCACTTCTCACAATTTTGATTGAGTAGAGCTGATTTAAATCAATACTTTAAAATTTTTTACTCAATAACTATGATATTGAGGTAGTGTAAAAATTCACTACCTCTATGTTTTTTTGTGATAAAACTTTCCTCATAAATAATTTAAAAACAAAGGTGTTCGTGTGAGCCTCTTTCAGAATTTCGTGATCATTATGATTTTGATTGCTGGAGCTGGATTCTTATCATTAAGTGAAATCGCACTTGCAGGATCACGTAAAGTGAAACTGAAAATTTTGGCTGAGTCTGGTGATGATCGTGCACAAAAAGTGCTTACGCTTCAAGAGAATTCAGCTGATTTCTTTGCTGCCTCGCAAATCGGCTTAAATGCTATTGCAATTTTGGGGGGGATTTTAGGTGAAGCTGCATTTAGACCTTATTTTGTGATTTTGGTCGATCGTTTCTATGATGGTCCTTGGTCACAATCAATTGGTTTTGCATTGTCATTTACTTTAGTGACATCACTGTTTATTTTATTTGCTGATCTTATGCCTAAACGATTGGCAATGATTGCACCTGAAAAAATCGCTGTCTCTTTAATTAATCCTATTCAGGTATTCATTACTGTTTGTCGTCCATTAGCTTGGTTTATCAATGCAATTGCCAACCTATTATTCCGTTTATTCAAAGTAAATACTACTCGTGATGATAATATCACCTTTGATGATATTTCTGCGGTAATGGATGCAGGGGCACAAGCAGGTGTCTTACAAAAACAAGAACATCACTTTATTGAAAATGTATTTGAGCTTGAAGAGCGAAATGTTCCTTCGAGTATGACTACACGTGAAAACGTAGTTTTCTTTACCATCAATGAATCAGAAGAAAGTATTCGTCAAAAACTGGCTGAATTTCCCTATTCAAAATATTTAGTCTGCAATGAAAATATTGATCAAGTGATTGGCTATGTTGATGCTAAAGATATCTTGATTCGTATTTTAAATAATCAAAAATTTAATCAGTTGAATGAATCCACTATCCGTAATGTATTAACGATTCCAGATACACTTACACTATCAGAATTACTTGATCGCTTCAGATCTAGTAAAGAAAAGTTTGCCGTAGTCATCAATGAATATGCCTTGGTGGTTGGTGTTATTACCCTATCTGATATTATGATTACCGTGATGGGTGACTGGGTTACGCCAACGGATGAAGATCTTCAAATTATCAAGCGAGATGATCATTCTTGGCTGATTGAAGGCAGTACACCTATTGAAGATGTCAAGCATGCATTAGAAATTGATGAAATGCCTGATGATGAAAACTATGAAACTTTAGCTGGGTTTATGATGTTTAAACTTCGTAAGATTCCACGTCCTGCTGATAGTGTAGTATTTAATGGTTATAAATTCGAGGTGGTCGATGTTGACCATTTTAAAATTGACCAACTACTCGTGACCAGATTACTTGATGAAAAAGCACAATTAGAATCAACTGTTGAATAAGACACTATCCACCACTCAGGTGGATTTTTTTATTCAGTTTATCTAATTAAACTTGAGACTTTTCACCTTCAAAAATTATTAAAATTAGAATTTATACTCAATTTTTATTACAACTATCACACTTAAAAATTATGTTTAATGTCTCCAATCACAAAATATAAATTTTAAACTTATGAATTTTAACTACTATTTTTTATAAAAATTATGGTTATTTTAATATTTTCTAAACAATATTTAGTTTAATCATAAATTTCTCTAAGATGGTCGGCGTTTTCGAAGATAACAAATACTGTAATAGAAACAATATTGATTAAAACGCTAATCTAAGGATAGATCCATGTTGACCTTGCTTGGTTTGGGCATGATTTTGTGCTTTATGTACCTCATTATGTCTAGACGTATGACTCCCCTCGTCGCACTCACGCTTATTCCCGTTCTTTTTGCGCTAATTGCATATGGATTAGGTTTTTTTGTGGATAGTTTGAACCATATTCAACTTAATGAACTTGGTGAAATGATGTTAGATGGTGTTAAAAAGTTAGCACCTACCGGCGTCATGCTGCTATTTGCTATCTTGTATTTTGCCATCATGATTGATACAGGTTTATTCGATCCATCAGTGAAATTTATTCTCAGATTGGTAAAAGGTGATCCCCTCAAAGTAGTATTAGGTACGATTACCTTAACATTGATCGTGTCTTTAGATGGTGATGGCTCTACCACTTATATGATCTGTGTTGCTGCCATGTTACCGCTTTACAAGCGATTAGGCATGAGCCCTTTAATTATGGCCTGTCTCATGATGTTAGCCAGTGGAATCATGAATTTAACGCCATGGGGTGGACCTACTGCACGTGCGGCAAGTGCACTCCATGTAGATCCTAGCGATGTGTTTGTTCCTATGATTTTACCGATGCTGTTCGCCATTGGTTGGTTGTACTTTTTAGGAACCATGTATGGCCGAATGGAGCGAAAAAGATTAGGCATCATGGAATTGGATATTAGCCATGGCGACAATATTCAAATTTCATCAAACCCAGAGGCAAATCGAGCGCATTTGAGATGGTTCAATGGATTATTAACTCTTGCACTGATGGCCAGCCTAGTCATGGGTATTTTGCCTATGCCTATTTTATTTATGATTGCATTGTGTATTGCTTTAGTCGTGAACTATCGTGATATTGATATGCAAAAAAGCTTAGTCGCTCATCATGCTGGTAGTGCTTTAAATGTCGTTGGTATTATTTTTGCCGCTGGTATTTTTACAGGTTTACTCACTGGCACGGGTATGGTCGATGCCATGTCAAAAGAGTTAGTATCGATTATTCCAGATAGTATGGGTCCATATTTGGCACCAATCACAGCCGTTTTAAGCATGCCTTTAACGTTCTTTATGTCAAATGATGCTTTTTACTATGGTGTTCTGCCCATCTTATCTGAAGCTGCAGCACATTATGGCATCTCTCCTGTGGAAATGGCTCGTGCATCGATTGTTGGTCAACCCGTTCATCTGCTCTCACCCTTAGTTCCATCTACCTTTTTACTCTGCGGGCTTGCTGGGATTGAGTTTGGTCAACACCAAAAATTTACCATTAAATGGGCGATTATTACGTGCTTAGTGATGCTTGCAAGTGGATTAATATTTGGGATGTTCCCATTCTATTCTGCTATTTAATCGTATCTCGAGTTTCGGAGTGATTTTTTGATCACTCCAATCTCTTATTTATAAAGACTTATTGAGCTTGAGTCTCATTCCAAATATTCAAATTTCCCATGTTAGATAGAAGTTGATACCTCACCACTAAAAACTCTGTCAACAAGGTGGAATAATTCATTTTTGCTTCACTCAACACATTCTGAGCATTAAGCACTTCTAGTAAATTTCCTACACCCGCTTTATAACGTCCTTGAGCGACTTCATAGGCTTCTGAAGCACTTTGATTCAATATCGTTAGCGCCTTAATATTGTCATGAATTGCATTTAGCTCATTATAGTTTTTCCAGATTTCAGCATTAATTTCAAGCTTCAATCTCTCTTGCTCTAATAGCTTTAATTTTAAGTTTTCTTGAGCAACGACAATTTGATTTTTTCGATTATAACCATCAAACAATGGGAAATTAACTTGCACACCCGCTTGTAGAGATTGGCGATCACTTCCATAGCTGTCACTCGTTTGTTTTTGCTGATCATAAATGCCGTTAAAACTAATAGATGGATATCTAGACCGCTGTATTGCCTTAATTTTATTTTCAGCTGCGAGTGAATCATACTGTGCAGCTTTAAACTTTGGATGCATTTTTTCAGCATCCTGAATGAGCATTTCAATCGGTTTAAGATCTAGCTCTTTTGGAATTTTTAACTGATTATTAATTTTGAAATTTTGGTATGTAGGCTCACCCATTAATGATGCTAAAAGTCCTTTTGCTATTTTTAAATCACCTAAAAATTTAGTTTGATCTGACTTTGCTTTCGCCAAATTTGCGGACATTTGTAATGCATCTGATTTGATACCAACACCCGCACGATATCGAGCATTTGCAATTTCATAGTTTTTTTCTGCAAATACAACCAACTCAGTAATATTGTTTAACTTTAACTCAGCCTGAATAATTTGATAATAAGTCGAAATCGTTTTGATGATCATATTTTGCAAAGCAACATCATGCTGTGCCAAAGACATCGCTAATAATTTTTCGGCTTCTTCTGCTTGGTAAAATCGACTACCAAAATCATAAAGTAGCCAATTGGCTCTTATTCCAAGTCCGTAACGGCGTAAGTCAGTGTCATAACTCAAAATAGGACGATCTTTTACTTGATTATCATCACGTGACCAATCGTAATTCAAGGTGCTATTCACTTGAGGATAATAATTTGCTTTGGAGATTTTAAGCTGAGCAGCTTGAATACGCGTTTGTACCCAAGCACTTTTAGTCTCAGGATTACGACAAACTGCACGTTCAATGGCATCAAGGAGCTCTATCTGCTGTTCATTCTTGAGATTATTTTGAGATAAACAATGTTGAGGTTGACTTAACATTTTCTGATTTTGAAGATCAAGTGACACACTTTGATTGAGTTGTTGTTCTATTTGCTTACGTTTTGTCTCATTCTCACGGGCTTTATGCTGAGCCGTGAGCTCATCAAACCATAAAGTCTCGCGCTGTTTTTTTAGATTTGGAGTCAGTTTTGACAACCAACTCTCTGCATAAGCCAACGAACTATGTCCGAATAGCGACTCAGCAACAACAATGAAAGCGATGTATGGAATTTTCATTTAGGTTGCAAATCCTTGGTCAACATATCACGGACAATCACGCCATCTTGTAAAGCGATAATCCGCTCAGCAGATGAAATCGTTTCTGGACGGTGTGCAATAATCAATTTGGTAATATTCAAATGCTTGAGATTTGCATTGACCTCTTGTTCTTTTAATACGTCTAAACTACTGGTCGCCTCATCCATAAATAAAATCTTTGGTTTTTTATAGATAGCACGAGCCAATAAAATTCGTTGTTTCTGTCCTCCTGACAACATATTACCAATATCCCCCACTAAGGTTTGATATCCCATTGGCATACGGCTAATGTCATCATGAATTGCGGCATATGCTGCACATTGTTGTACCCATTGCATATCTGGATTTGAATCAAAAAAGCAAATGTTTTCTGCGATTGAACCAGCAAATAGAATGTCATCTTGTAACACTGTCGCGACTTGATCTCGCACAGCGTTTAATCCTAATTGTTCAAAGTCACGCCCCATGATTTTGACTTCACCTTCATTCTGTTTAAATACGCCTAACAGAACATGTAGCAGTGTGGTCTTACCGCAACCTGTTGCCCCGACAATGGCGACAGATTGATTTTGGGGAATCTTAAAACTAATCCCCTTGAGTACATAAGGGTCATTTTCTGAATATTTAAAGTGCAGATTTTCGACTTCAATTGCATTCTCAACCTGATCTACATTTGTGATTTCAGCATCACCGTATAATTTTTCTTGTTCTGTTAACACAATATCGGATAAACGCTCTACATCAATTTGAAGCATTTTAACTTCGATAAACTTATCGATTAGTCCTGCAACCCGACTATCAAATTGGCCTTTATACGCCATAAATGCCATCAGCACACCAACTGTAAAATTACCCTCCAATACCAATGTGGCACCTAACCAAATAATTAGAATGTTCTGAATCCCAAATAAGACTCCATTCGCCAATGAGAATCCCAACCCCAGCTTTTGGGTGGTTAATCCGGCATTCACTTGATTGACCATAAGATTTAACCAAGTCGAACGGCGAACATCTTGTCGCTGGAACAGTTTTATGGTTTTTGCCCCACGCACGGTTTCCATAAAATGGCTGCTTTGCTTCGCTGCATGAATAATTTGCGCTTCAGTCGCTCGCTTCAAAGGTGCATACCAAATCCATCGGATTAAGGCGTATAAGCCCATGGTAAAAATTGCAATCCAAGCTAACTTCGGACTGTATACAAACATTAAAATCAACGTAAATACTGTCATTAATCCATCAAGAATCGCAGCTAAGAACGTTGTGGTGAGCGTGGTTTGAATGTTCCCAATTGATCCAAATCGCGAAACAATGTCACCGAGTGATCGTCTTTCAAAATAAGAGACAGGAACATTAATCATGTGATTAAAGACGTTGGCTTGCCACTGCACACTTAAATGTGTGCTCATATACATCATGATCCAAGAACGAAGTAGCCCGATAAACTGCTGAAGTAACATTAACATGCCAAAGCCAATAGCCAGTATCGTTAAGAGATCCCGATCTGCAGATACGATCACATGGTCGATCACCCATTGCATAAAGAATGGGCTAATTAATGAAAAAACTTCTAAGGCTAAAGCCAAGATCAAAATTTGCCCGAGAGATTTCCATAAACCACGAACATGACCAATTAGACCTTTAAGCTGAATCTGATTTTTATCTTCTTTTTTTTCAAATTCAGTATCTGGCCAAAGCTCTAATGCAACACCCGTAAAATGTTCAGATACCTCATTGAGTGTCAGTACACGTTTACCAAATGCTGGATCTAAAATCGTGACTTTATTGGCACTGACTTCTTGCAACACCACAAAGTGGTTGAAATCCCAATGTAAAATACATGGGGTTTTAAGCTGATCTAAATCTTCTAAATCCAGCTTTAATGGGCGTGTTACCATTTTCAACTGATTACTAATTTTGATCAGCTGATTGAGATTTGAACCCTTTTGAGAAACTGAAAAACGACGTCTTAACGTTAATAAATCAGACTCATAGCCAAAATAATGCGCAATCATCGCAATACATGCTAATCCACACTCGGTTGCTTCCGTCTGTAAAATGGTTGGAATTTTCCGTCCAAATCCAAGAGAAATTTTGTCTATTATCTGCATGTTATTTCTTCTTATATCTTGCCCGTGATGCTATATAACGGTTCGAGTACCCATTCATATAGTTTTCTTTTTTCTTGCATGATATCTGCATCAAAGGCCATACCTACTTTAAGAGGCTTACTTTCACCATAGGCTTTTACAAACTGTTGTTCTAATTTGACTTTGACTAAATACACAGGTTCACTTTGGTTAAGTGTTACACCATGACTTAACTCGCCTAAATTGGTCAGTTCTTGTGGGTTCATCGTCGTCGCTGAGATTGAATGAATCACACCTTCACCTTGACCAAATTTTTGGTAAGGATAGGCTTGAAAACGAAGTTTTACGGTTTGACCAGTCCGTATAAATCCAATTGCTGAACTGGGTACAAAAATGTGTGCTTCTAAGTAAGAAGGCGTTGGAACAATATTCATGACAGGAATATTAGGAGAAATAAACTGACCAACCTCTGCATTAATCGATGCTATTTTTCCTGTCGCATTGGCTTGTAATAGCAAACTATCCCGCGCTTTATTTTCTAAAAACTCTTGCTGATTCGAAGCTAATTGACGATCGACCAAAGTCAGCTCACTTTCCAACTTCGATGCTAGTCCTTGCTGAGCCAATAATTTATTTTCTAATTCAGCTTGTTTAGTATTTTTTTCTCGCTCATAGCTCTGTAAAGCAACTTTTAGGCTGATATAGTTATCTTGCTTCAGTTGATATTCTTCAATCGAAATATATTCTTTATCTTTTAAATCTCGATAACGATGTGCATTTTCTTGTGCAAGGGCTAGACGTTGGCTTTGCTCGGCAATTAAGCCATCTAATTTTATTAAATCTAAACGTATAGATTGAATTTCTGCATTTAATTGTTGAACACTATTTAAATGTAAGTCTTTTAGTTTATTTTTTTCAGTATCTAAACTTTGTTTTTTTAACTCAATTTGTTGTTGTACAGACTCATTATAGTTACCTGTACTATTATAACGCGTCATTTTTAATGCAATTAATGGTGTCCCTTTCTCCACTAACTGACCTTCTTTGACGAATTTTTCACTGACTGTGCCGCCTTCAGCACTATAAACTCGGATTAAACCCGTATTAGGAATCAATAATCCTTTAACACTCGTCCTCTTCGTGTAGCTTCCAAAAAAAATAAAACTCACTAATAAAACAGTGAAAGTGGCGACAACAATCGTAAGTACCGTAAATGAAAATGGTCGAATCAAAATGACTTCACCAATCCACTTTGACTTTTGTGCATCAATCGCTTTGTCTCTAAACAGCTTATTTGTCATATATATTTGTAATTAATTTTTCAAGTACGGGTTTTTATATTGAATTTTCATCAAGTTGACTACATTTCAACAGCGTGCATAAAAGAGACAAACACAAACCAAAAGTTTTCAATAAAATAGTCATAATCTGTGTTGTCTCCTGTTCTATCCCACACTTCGCTCACCTAAATCTGCTTTGAATAAACTCAGTTGGATACTGATTTCAATAGATTAAAAACGAAGCGTTAATCTCGCTTTATTTCAAAACTCGATTGACTAAAGGTGCTGTGAACAAAGCATGAGGATCATATTGCTTTAAAATATGACTACTCGACTGAATGGTTAAATGATTAGATTGACCCTGAGCATGGACGCGTGGAATTTCGTAATCGATATAAGTTGAACTATCCCAAGCTTTTTGATTGGTATAGCCCCACCCTTTAGACCATTCTGGTCGCATCAAAGAATCACCTTGATAACGTTGTGACATCCACTCCTCAACTTCTGTGTAAAATTGCGCTGAGAATGGCGTACCTGGCAAGGTTAAAATATCAAACCAAACGGCACAGTCCCATTCAGGATGATCAGGACAAGGTTTAATGGCTGATAATGCTGCTGTTTGAGCGCCGCGAACAATTGAATCTTCTGCATGATCCAAGCCCGTAACTCGAATTTCAACAGGTCCATTCATTGGGAAGCGATCCAATTTTTGATATTGCTTCATCTTAATGCCGTAATAATCACAAAAATCAGCAATAACCCGTTGAACGTTTGCACGACTGGTAATGACAGCATAGCCATTTGCCGTAACACGCAAAGTTGTTGGTTTGACATACAGTAAAACGTTTTTTGACGTCCCCCATAAATCATAAGTTTGAGTAGAAGCCAAACCACCAGTCAAAATCGTCGTTATTCCAGATAATGGCGTACCATTTAAACCTAGTTTAGAGATTTCATACTGAGTAAAACCGAAGGTTGGCGTGAGATAAGTACTTTTATTGACGATGATTTTATGAATCAAATCAGTAATAGGTTTGATTAAATTATCTGAGAACCAATAATTGAATGGTTTGACTGTCTGTCGAGCAGTCAAAGGACGATACGGAGTAACAGTCCAAACTTTTAACCAAGGATAATCGGTGAACGGAAACCAAATTGCTTCTGCACGACCAGATTTATCCAGGAAATGAGAGAAGGTACGTCCAGCATGCTTATCTGGAGCAAATAGCTCATTGATATGAATGTCGGTATAGCTTTCACAACGAATATATTGATTTTTTGACGTTTGTAATTGTGCAGATAAAATAAATGCACGACCTATATGAACTAAAAATGCACGAATTTCAGGATCATTTCGCAGGAAGGTTTTTGCAACGTATCGACCTTCTCGTTGGTCGAAAACAGCAGCAGTGATCGATACCACTAAATTGCTGATCGAACCATAAGTTTGACCTTCTTGTTTTATTTCCCCTACGGCAGGTACACCTGTGCCATGACCATCGATGGCCAACACACCACCCAAAGTTAAATCTCCAGGTGCTGGTACTGCCACAAATCCACGATTACGGTATTCCATTGCGGTTAACAATGCTTCCATTTGAATGCCTGCTTCGGCAGTCACAATACCGTTTGCATCAATACTTACTTTGTTGATATGCGTTGGCATATCAATCAATAAAATTTTAGTAATCGTGTCTTGATCATCCAACAATAAAGGTGACCAATTATGAGACATCCCTTTGGCTCTGACTTTATAACCATTTTGGTGAGCCCAATTAATCGCTTTTAAAACTTGTTCTTGATTTCTGGGTGATGCTGTCCATGCATTTTCATAACGAGATTCCCCAGACCAATTTTCATATTCCTGTTTAAAAATTGAGATTTCAGTTGGGAAATTTACTAATCTTTCTTGTAAAGGAAAAAACCAAGCCTCTGCCTTTTGTGTTGGGAACCATGCTGAAACAGCACCAACAGCAGCTAAGCTACCCATTGTTTTTAGAAAGTTTCTTTTATCGTGATCTATTTGTTCTGAAGAATTCTGCATTGTTATAGCCACCAAAAGTTTAGCTTTATTATTTCTGTTACTGAAAGCAGACAAGTACTCATGACCAGTCTGCCTTTAACACTTTATTTAAAACTTATGAGAGCCAAGCACGAACGCCATTCAAAGTCGGAAGAAGTTTATATTGACCTTCTGCCTTTTCTTTTTCGTAATGGTTTGGAGTTTCATCTATATCGCCACCAAGTGCACGACCTAGACCAATTAATGTTTTTGATGCCACTAAACCAGTAGTATCAGCAGCTTGGTGTACTAGCCCTAAACCTACTGCACTAAATACAACACCAACTGATGAAATCAGTTTTGAATTAAGTGTTTGATTGAATAAGTTCACACCGTGGATGATTGAGTCACCAATCAACGTTCCAGCACCAGATACTTCATTGATTTCTTCTTGCTTTAATTCAACTAAGCTCATGATTAAAACCTCGTTATAAAGAATTTATGTTAAATACACCTAACTTTTGTTAAGCATTTTTTAATATACAGGATGAAATATGTAGTATTAATGACAAACAACTAACGTTATTTAATTATTTTGTGATTTATTTAACATTATTTAAGATAATCTAGTCGACTATTTTTATCGAAAATAACTGTTCAATTTCAAATCATAGATACATTATTGGCCCGTTCATCACCATTGATAGAATATTTAGGAGCATTACAGACATGGCAATAAAAAACTAAATTTTAAGGTCTATTTTAGAAGGTCTTAATATTTACTAATCCAAAATACACCATGATCATCATGAGCAATAGCACTTGAAAAGTCAGCACCAAGACAAAGCAAAACTGAATACAAAGCAATAAGTATGGTTGTATAACTGTCATAGGGGGTCATAGTATCTGCAGCAATTCCGATAAAGAATCCTAATACAGCGGGCAGATTAAAAAAGTATCCCAGTGCAATGTCCGAGTAGAACAACACCATGGTTGATGGTAAAAGAAAAAACCGATTTAAGTCTGTTACTTAAATCGGTTTTCAGTCAGTTGATTCACTGAACTAAGTTTTCAATTTTTTGTTTAATTTGAATAATAAGGTATTAACGACCATAGATTTCTAAAAGTTTATCTAAAGTTGCTTGATAATGAATGTTGATGTCTTCAGCTAAAATAGCATACGCATTATCTAACTGAACCATTGGCCAGCCTTCTTTCCAAAAAGGAAAAATATTGTGTAGATCATGCGTTACGATTGCTTCTTCACGTGTAATCGCCTGTGCAACCTGCGATAAAACTTGTGCCGTTTCAGCACCATCAATCTCAAGATAATCAATACCACGCGCTTTAAGAATACGAATTCTGTCTTTTTTATATTTAATTTTTTTTGCTTGTGCTTCATTTAAGCCTAGCGCAAGTGTCACTGCTTCAACAAACTTTTCTTCGAATGATTGATGTAATGCAACCAAGGCTTTTTTATGTGCTTCCTGACGCCCCTCTTTACCACCACTTCGAATCAGTTTATTCGCCTCAACATTAAGTTCGTCAGATTTCATTGACTGCAAAATATCTAAAATTTCGATATCACTTAAAGATTCAGCATTGTGGTGTGTCATGGGAGTACTTCAATTCAACTTAATCTTGCATTTTCTCATAATTCAACACAAATACATAATCTAATTCAAATTGAATCGATAAGCTTTCAAATGATTCTAAATATTTGGAATTATACTTCTGAGTTTTAGTGCAATATGAAAGTCAAAACGATGGGTAGTGTGATTGCAGCACCGATAATTTGCAGACTAATTATGCCAGCCATTAATTGACTGTCACCACCCAATACTTTCGTCAGAATATATGCAGCTGAAGCCGTTGGTAATGCAAAATATAAAATAAAGATTTGCGTCTCTAAAGCATTGAAGCCCAGCATTTTACAGACCAACCAAGCCAAAATCGGCATTAAACATAAACGCGATAGCGTGTTGATCATTAGCGGAAAAGATTCTTTTTTAAGAGCCACAAATTGCAATGCAGCACCGACACACATTAGTCCCATAGGTAAGCTACATATCGCAAGTTGGTAAATTAATGACTCTGCACCTTTCCATAATGGCAGCCCGGATACATTGTAGAGCACCCCAACCAAGCAACCTAAAATTAAAGGATTTTTGAGTAGCGATATAATCACTGCTCGAAAATTCATATTTTCATGATCGGTCAGTGCCAATACCGAGATGATATTCACAACAGGAATACTGATCGCCAACAGTAATGCAAAAATCGTCATGCCTTCTGCTGGAAAAAGCGAAGCAACAACTGCTAAACCAATATAGGTATTAAAACGTACATTACTTTGAACATAGACTCCAAATCTTCGTGTTGGGGTCTGAAAAATTCTTTTTAGAATATATAAAACAGCACAAGCAATTGGAAAGACCACGAGTAAAATGACTAAAATTTTACTCACCATCTCCATATGAATATCAGCTTGAGCCAAATTACCAAAAAGCATGGCAGGAAAAAAAACAAAATAGTTAAGTTTCTCTGCACCCGCCCAAAACTCGTCTGTTAAATACGATTTCTGTTTAAGAAAATATCCAATTAATATGAGCCCTATCAGCGGCACTAAGGATAAAACAATGCTGTACATAAATGATGAGCCTAATCGAGTGCAGATCGCTCAGTCCTAATACGCTCAATCAACCACAGTGGTTTATTGCATGCATTTTGAACTGATCATTTTATATTACACTGCATCAAGCTGATCGTCTCAAAAATTCATCATTTACATCATGCATTGACTTGTTTTTTATACGCTAAAATTTCAGGCAAAGTCTGAATTGTTTTATTTAACGGCGGTTGATGTTCAGCTAAGGATTGGTGAAACCCCGCCAAATATAGTCCATCTAATCCAGCCTGAGTAGCACCCCAATAATCATTCACTGGATGATCACCAACATAAAGACAATGGTCAGGTGCAATTCCTAATTGTTGACAAGTCATATGAAATATTTCTGCTTGAGGCTTTGACACACCTGCCTTCTCAGAACTCATGATCACATCAAAATAATGCGCGATTCCTAGACCTTCGATAATTTTGTGTCGAGTGAAATGTCCTCCATTCGAAATGATTGCCAACTTAAATCCTTCGCTTCTAAGCTGATCAAGCGTCTGAATAGCATTTGGCATCATGACTGCGTTTAGTCCAAATTGATTAAACCAATAGTCACTTAATTCATCTAATTCTGGTGCTTTTTTCCATTTCAACTGCTTGAGTAATGCATGAGCAACTGAACCACCAATGGTAGGTTCAGTCATTCTTTCTCGGATGGGATAGCCACCATGATCAATATATCGAATCGTTTCGAGAATCTCAGCTTGCGCAGACGAGGCAGATTGATCGATTTGCTGTTTATAAGTATTAAATAATGCCCGACTAAAAGTTTGAACACTTAAATCTCGGTGTGTCAGTGTATTGTCCAAATCAAAAATAACAGCTTGAATTTTCATAGTGCTCAGAGGAGTGTATTCATTTGCCCATGCTATCAACTCTCCGCAATCTCGATTATTCCTTTTTATTTCATCCTAAGCATGAAAATGAATAAAAGATAGATTACAGACTAATTCCATTGATGTTTGTTTTGAACTGTATACCGACTCCATACTAAAATTGGTATGAACAAAAATAATCCTAATATACAGATCAAAATGAGATATGAGGTATAACCAAGCCAATCGCCTAATATGCCACTCAAGGTATACAGTGCTCCCGCAATGGAAGCCATCAATGCGACTTGGAAAGTAAAATCTGTTCCTGCAAATTCTTTCCGACTGTATTGCATCACCAAGGTTAGAATAATCACCAATAACATCGCAGCGAACATATCTTCTAAAGCATTGATGATATAGATCCACACGACGTTCAATTCAGAAGGTCGCGCCTCATAATGCGATAACCATGCAAATCCAATGAGACTCAATAATTTAAGCAGTGAAAAAGTAATTAAAGCACTTTGACGCGAATCAAACCTAAGTAGCCAACCTGCAATACCTGCTCCGATCAAAGCAGCAAATGCTCCAAGCATGGTCACATTGACACCAATTTGCGTCTTAGATAGTCCTAAATCGACCAACAATGGTTTAAGAATAGGTCCAGACAAACCATCCGTCACTTTAATGCTACACAATACAAAAAACCAAAGTCTGAGTTCTCGATTTTGAAAAAAATAATTTAAGTAATGACTTAAAGCTTTCACGAAACTTTGAGTTTTAGATGATGAATCATCATCTCGATGATTATTGATGCTTTGTGAAGCATGTTGAGGCTCACGATACAATAATACGGGTAGCGTATTAAATGCCACCAAAACAGCCAAGCATAAAAAAGTGGTTTGCCATGTCAATGCATCTAATACCCACAATATCGCACCGCCTCCCACAATAAAGCCCAATCTTGAACCAATCACTTGGAACATATTGCCTAGATGCTGTTGTTCACCTTTTAAAATATTCACAGCTAAGCCATCGGTTGCTATATCTTGAGTCGCTCCGATACTGTTCATTATCAACAGTGCCACGAAAAATCCAAAGAGATATTGAGGTTGATTCAGTGATTGAATGGGGATAAATGATAAGATAACCAGCGTAATCATTGTGAGTAACTGAGTGGGTATAATCCAACTGCGGTAATGCCCTTGATTGAACAAATGATGGCGATCAACCAATGGAGCCCATAAAACTTTGAGTGCCCACGGAGCCATCAGCAATCCAAATCCACCAATATGCGTTAAGGAAACACCTTCAGCACGCAGAATCACGGGCAAAGCATGTGTCATAAATCCTACTGGCAATCCTTGCGCCCAATAGAGTGAAAATAAAAGAACATACATTTTGGTATTTGGTGACATGAAAGAGGTGTCCTGCAACTGATGTCTTCTTAATCAATTCGTATTGAGATGTCCTTGTCACTTGATTCTTATTCTGCCAATGTATCTCATACACAAGGTCTTTATAATAAGTTTAAAAAGCATTTATACAACGCACAATGAACAATAGATTTCCAAAATTACCATCACAAGTTCCTCAACGCGGTTCAAAGTTGAGTCGAGCAGCGTTCAAACAGCTTTATCTTCGACAAGGCTGGTCTTTTGAAGGAGAATTTCCAAATTTTCCCAAAGCTGTCGCAATTGTGTCCCCGCATACATCAAATTATGATGGACTGTATGCCTTTCTCGCGATGCTTGGCATTGGCATTGAAGTCACAATCTTTGGAAAAGATAGTCTGTTCAAATCTCCACTCAAACATTTACTCAAATGGATCGGGGTGATTCCGGTAAAACGTGATACCCCCCAAGGCTTGACTCAACAAATTGTTCAAGCTATTCATGAACGAGATAAAATTTGGGTGGCAATGGCACCTGAAGGTACACGAAAAAGTGCTAAAAACATTCGCAGCGGTTTTTATCACATTGCCTTAGGTGCAAATATACCAGTGGTAATGTTTGCATTTGACTATGATCATAAAGTCATACGATGTTTAGGAAGCCTTGAAATGACGGGAGACTATGAATCTGATCTGCACAAAATATTAGAATATTATCGTGGAAAAATTTCTCCTAAAAATATAAGTCGTTTAGCATTACCCTTTAAAGAACTTTTGTAAAAATGCTAGAAAAATAGACAGCAATCTGTTGAGATATGCCTAAAATTTTGACACTTTTTAGCAGATTAATGTCTATGTCATTGCTCCTCAATCTTCCCAAAATCAGCTTCATTGGCCTGAGTTTATTGGCGCTATCAGGCTGTAACTCTACTGTAAAAAATCCTACACAATCCACTCATATTCAAGCACGCGAGCCAGTGATCGCCATTGCTCTAGGCGGTGGTGGTGCAAAAGGTTTTGCGCATATTGGTGTATTAAAGGTTTTAGAATCTCATGGTATAAAACCCAAAATTGTTACGGGTACAAGTGCTGGAAGTTTTGTCGGTAGTATTTATGCTTCAGGCAAATCTCCCTATCAACTACAGCAAATTGCACTTCAGCTGAAAGAGTCCGATATTCGTGATTTAACTTTAAATCGACAGGGTGTGGTCCTCGGTCAAAAGCTCCAAGATTATGTCAATCGACAGGTTGGGAACAAACCGATTGAACAATTCCCGATTCGATTTGCTGCAGTTGCCACACGTTTAGATAATGGTAAACGCGCTGATTTCGTCAAAGGTAATACAGGTCAAGCCGTAAGAGCGTCATGTAGTATCCCTAACGTCTTTGTTCCAACAACAATTGGCAAAACCAAATATGTTGATGGTGGACTCGTGAGTCCAATTCCAGTTCAAACTGCCAAAAATATGGGTGCAGATATTGTGATAGCAGTTGATATTTCTGCACGCCCTGCAGGCAATAAGCCGATGAGCATGTGGGGACTGTTGGATCAAACGATTAATATTATGGGTCAACAAAGTATCAATACTGAACTCAATGCAGCTACAGTCGTGATTCAGCCAAAAGTTGGCCATTTAGGAACTTTGGATTTGAAAGCCAGCAATGAGGCAATACTTGAAGGTGAGAAAGCAGCGCAACTGAAAATTAAATCAATAGATACCGCAATTGCCAATTTCAAAAAATCTCCTGCTGCTTTCAAACCTGCACCAACAGCTCGCTTTTAAGCATTTTTTATAGGCTTCTCTGCCCTAGTCTGTTATCTTGATATAGATGTTTTCGTCTATAACAAGATAACGATTAGAGTAGATGTATGGACTTATTGATTGAACCTTGGCATTGGTTTGTATTAGGTATTTTGCTCATCCTGTCTGAGCTCATTTTACCGGCCTTTGCTGCACTGTGGTTTGGTATAGCTGCAGTCATTATTAGCATACTGGTGTGGCTATTTCCTTCTATGGGGCTTCCAGCTCAAATTATTTTATGGGTTGTCCTATCGATTTCATGTACGGTGATTTGGTTTAAATTTATTAAACCACTTTCCGTTGATAAGACTAAAGCGGGGCTCTCACGTGAAGCGACAATCGGACAAGTTGGGATGGTGACTCAAATTGGTCATGAACCTGAATTAGTCAAAGTTCGGTTTCAGCTTCCAGTTCTCGGCTCTGACGAATGGAATTGCAGAACACTGAACCCTGTTCAGGTCGGTGATCGTGTCAGAGTTACAGATATTTTAGGTAATGAGCTGGTCGTTCAAGCGCACAGTAACCTCAACTCACCGTTATAAACAATAATTCTTAAAGGAGTAGAAATGTCTGGTTCAATTATTGCCATCGCATTTTTGGCATTCGTCGGGATCACTATTTTTAAAGGGGTTCGTATTGTTCCTCAAGGCTATAAATGGATCGTACAACGTCTGGGTAAATACCATACAACCTTAAGTCCAGGTCTAAACTTTGTGATTCCTTATGTTGATGAAGTCGCATATAAAGTCACGACAAAAGATATCGTTCTCGATATTCCATCTCAGGAAGTGATTACAAGAGATAACGCAGTTCTTTTAATGAACGCTGTTGCCTATATCAACATTACTACACCAGAAAAAGCAGTCTACGGTATCGAAAACTATACTTGGGCAATCCAAAACCTTGTCCAAACTTCTTTACGTTCAATCGTAGGTGAAATGGACTTGGATGATGCTTTATCTTCACGTGATCACATTAAAGCGAAGCTAAAAGCAGCAATTTCTGATGATATTTCAGATTGGGGAATTACGCTTAAAACGGTTGAAATCCAAGATATTCAACCATCAGGTACAATGCAATCCGCAATGGAAGCCCAAGCCGCAGCTGAACGTCAGCGTCGTGCGACAGTGACACGTGCTGATGGTGAAAAACAAGCTGCGATTCTTGAAGCTGAAGGTCGTCTTGAAGCATCACGTCGCGATGCTGAGGCTCAAGTTGTACTCGCTGAAGCTTCAGAAAAAGCCATTAATATGGTTACCAATGCTGTAGGCGACAAAGAGATCCCTGTCGCTTATCTACTTGGTGAACAATATGTAAAAGCAATGCAGGATATGGCTAAATCTAATAATGCTAAAACTGTGGTATTGCCTGCTGACATCATGAATACGATTCGTGGGGTAATGGGTCGTAATAATCCTTAAATCGCTCAAACACTCTTCAAAATTTAAAAAGGCAGCTTCGGCTGCCTTTGTTATTGATATGACTCAAGATTCAATTCTTCAGCATTTATTTTAAATTTATGGTTAAATTTCGCATCCTGAAAGATTGCATGAAAACAATCTATCGTCTAACTGCATCATGGAAATTGTATGAGCACCTTTGATCCCACCTTAATCACTTTCTTGTTCTATATTGTCGCCATGGTCGTGATTGGTTTAATCGCGTATCGAGCGACCACGAACTTTTCAGATTATATTTTGGGTGGACGACGCTTGGGAAGTTTTGTAACAGCCCTTTCAGCTGGTGCTTCTGACATGAGTGGCTGGTTACTTATGGGTTTGCCAGGTGCTATTTATCTTTCCGGTCTATCAGAAATGTGGATTGCAATTGGTTTAATTATTGGTGCATGGCTCAACTGGCTGTTAGTGGCAGGACGTCTCAGAGTTCATACTGAAGTTCAACACAATGCCCTTACACTCCCAGATTACTTTTCCAATCGTTTTAATGATCAGAAAAAAATTCTACGAATCGTTTCTGCATTTGTCATTTTAATCTTCTTTGCCATTTATTGTGCTTCAGGCATGGTGGCAGGCGCTCGATTATTTGAAAGTATGTTTGATCTTTCTTACAGCACTGCCCTTTGGATTAGTGCAATTGCAACGATCAGTTACGTTTTTATTGGTGGGTTCTTAGCTGTTTCTTGGACAGACACCATCCAAGCGGGATTAATGATTTTTGCCTTATTGCTTACCCCCATCGTGGCTTTACTGACTTTTTCCGATTTATCTCAAGTGAATCTAGCACTTGAAGCAGCGCGACCAGAAGCAAGCAGTTTAATGGGTAACTTAAGTACCGTCGCAATTATTTCATTACTGGCTTGGGGTTTAGGCTATTTCGGACAACCTCATATTCTCGTACGTTTTATGGCTGCTGATTCAGTTAAATCGATTCCTAATGCTCGTCGTATTGGTATGACTTGGATGATTCTGTGCCTTGGTGGTGCAGTGGCTGCTGGATATGTCGGTATTGCTTATTTTCAGCAAAATCCACAGTTCGCTAATATTGTGAATGCTAACCCTGAAACTGTATTTATGGAGTTAACGAAAGTTCTATTTAACCCATGGATCGCCGGCATTGTATTAGCTGCCATTTTGGCTGCGGTAATGAGTACATTGAGTTGTCAACTTCTTGTTTGTTCAAGCACTTTAACCGAAGATTTTTATAAATCTTTCATCCGTAAAACTGCTTCTCAAAAAGAACTGGTTTGGGTGGGTCGCTTGATGGTGCTACTGATTGCTTTACTTGCGATTGTTTTAGCGTCAAACCCTGAATCTAAAGTACTTGGTCTAGTTGCCTACGCTTGGGCAGGCTTTGGGGCAGCATTTGGCCCGCTCATTATTCTGTCTTTATTCTGGAAACGCATGACATTAAATGGCGCTTTGGCGGGGATGATCATTGGTGCAGTGACCGTTATTGTATGGAAAAATATTTGGGCTGATACTGGAATCTATGAAATCATTCCTGGCTTTATTTGCTCCCTCATCGCAATCATTGTTGTGAGTTTATTAGGTAAGCAACCGACCTCAGATGTTACTGACCGATTTGACGAAGCAGACCGATTATATAAAGCGACAAAATAACAAATGAAAAAGAGGACTTTCAGTCCTCTTTTTTTTTAACTTTTTCGAGCAAGTAAAAAAGCTGAAATCTGCTTAAGTTCAGATGCCGAATCACCAAAATAATCTAAAGCACTAATGGCTTGCTGATGAAGCTTATTTGCATATTCTTTTGCAGCATCTAAGCCCAATAAAGCTGGGTATGTTGATTTTTCTACAAGTTCATCTTTTCCAGCGGTCTTTCCAAGCGTTTCAGTATCCGAAACTATATCTAAAATATCATCTTGTACTTGAAATGCTAAACCTAATGCCTGACCAAATTCACGCAATTTCGGTATTCCTGCATCTACACCGTCCATCACTGTCACTGCTGACATCATGATTGCGGCCTGAATCAGTGCACCAGTTTTATTACGATGAATATTTTCCAATGCTTCCTGATCAATTTTCTTGCCTTCCGCTTGCAAATCTAGGACTTGACCACAAACCATCTTAGAAGATGATGTCGCCAATATCTGCATTTGCTTCAACACAATAGAAGGATCTACAGTGACTTGTGTATCAAAAAGGCGACTTCCTAAAACCTCAAATGCCATCGACTGCAAGATATCTCCCGCAAGCAGTGCTGTATCTTCACCATATGCAACATGGCAAGTTGGTTGACCACGACGCAACAAATCATTATCCATACATGGTAAGTCGTCATGAGCAAGTGAATAGCAATGAATTAACTCGACTGCAACTGCTGCACGTCGCACAGCAGCAAAATTTTTATGATCTTCACTTAATTCTGCTGTTGCATACGCTAAAGCTGGACGAACCCGTTTTCCACCTAACATGACTGCATGATTTACAGCACTTTTCAAAGGTTCTGGAATGAAAAATGCATCTAGGGCAATTTTCAGATCCTGTTGGATTTGCTGTTGAGCACGTTGTAATACTTCACTATTCACAGAGATATGTACTGTCACTGCCGTCTTTGAACCTCAAGTTATACCGTTTCATGTCGGTATATATAAAATTGTCCTTATTCTACAACCAATTGTGATTGCTACAAAACACAATGCTGATTTGTTTTATTTAGTGATAGGTTTAAATGAAGAGTGACTATTCGTCCAACACATGAATCGAGTTTCGACCCAATACATGTGCAATGTCAACAGCCCGATCTAAGGTTTCTAATATTTGCTTTTCTGAGTACATTTTCTGGCAATTAGGATGAAAAATCCCAATCGCACACGTGAGTACCTCATCCTCTTGAGGATCGAAATAAATTTTTTCACGGACCAATGTTTGTTTTAGGCGTTCAGCAATGGTGAGAATTTTCCAAGGAGTTGATTCTTGAATCACCAAGATAAAACTTGCAGAATTCAAACGATAGACTTCTGCTAAATCTTGATTCAACTCCTCTTTAATCAGAGATCCAATACGACTCAAAATTTCATCGCCAATGGTATAACTATTGAGCTGATTAAACTTTTTAAAATTTTCGACTTCAAACTTGATAAAAGAATAATTTTTCCGCTCTTGAATAAGGAAGCGATCTTTTAAAAACTGTTCAAATGCCAGCTTATTGTTCATCCCAGTCACAGGGTCCAAATATAGCTCTTCAAACAACCTTTTATTATTTTGGATCAAGACACGTTCACGTCTTTTCAATTTTGTTATATCTGCACATACGATCAACACGCAATCCAAAGAGGATGATTTATCTCTTAAAGCACTAAAATAAATTTGAAAAAAATGCCCTTTTGAATAGAACTCATTTTCAATTTTGTATAAGCGTGAATCATGTCGAAACAATTGCAGCGCATCTTGAAATAATTGGTAAACCGTCGTTGATACGAAACCTAATTTCTTTCCGAGTAAATAGAGTGCATCACTCTCATAGATATCAGCAAATAATTGATTTGCACTAATAAATACACCATCATGCTGAACTAGCGCCACAGGCACAGGGATTTTGGCAATCACAGATACCAAATCTAATTTATTTGTAGCATGAATTTGGTTTAGAAACTCTTGATCAATCTTGGGCGTATCCTGCTCAAAATTATTATCCTTCTTCATTGGTCTTTCTCATTTTAATTATTCGTGGAGCGAAGGCTATTCAGCAACTTAATTTTATGAATTCGGTGAATATAATCACGTTGACTTATTTCCTTAATATAACATGTCAAAATTGTCATAGTCTCAATTATTTATGAGTGAATCGTACTGTTAGTAATGCTTTCAGGCTAATTTAGTATACTTATCACATATTTTAAGCGCGTAAAAAAACCACTCGAAAGTGGTTTTTTCATATTAAAACGTATCGCCAGGAATTCGCACCCATCCTTCCATGAGTACTCGAGCACTGCGACTCATAATGGCCTTTTTTACAGTCCATTGATCATTAATTTTCTCGGCTTCAGCGCCCACTCTGAGTGTTCCAGAAGGATGCCCAAATCTGACTGATTTTTTTTCACCACCACCTGAGGCTAAATTGACTAATGTTCCAGGAATTGCAGCGGCGGTTCCAATCGCTACAGCTGCGGTTCCCATCATGGCATGGTGTAGTTTACCCATAGATAAAGCACGAACCGTCAAGTCGATCTCATCAGCGTGTACTGCTTTTCCGCTAGATGAGATGTAATTTTTAGGCGCAGATACAAATGCAATTTTAGGTGTATGCTGACGTTGAACCGCTTCATCAATATGCTGAATAATACCCATCTTTACAGCACCATAAGCACGAATTTTTTCAAACTTGGCCAAGGCCTCGACATCATTATTGATATGATCCTGAAGTTCAGTTCCTTCATACCCCAAGTCTGAAGCACACATAAAAATAGTTGGAATACCCGCATTAATCAGCGTCACCTGAAAGCGACCAATATCTGGGACTTCCAGCTCATCAACCACATTTCCTGTGGGAAACATGGCAGCCCCATCCTCTCCATCATCTGCGGGATCTAAAAATTCTATTTGCACCTCTGCAGCTGGAAATGTTACCCCATCAAGCTCGAAATCACCTGTTTCCTGAACATGACCATTTGTAATTGGGACATGCGCGATAATCGTTTTCTGGATATTGACCTGCCAAATCTTTACCGTACAAATCCCATTCTCTGGAATCTTTTCTGCACTCACGAGACCATTTGAAATCGCAAATGAGCCTACAGCAGCCGTAAGATTGCCACAATTACCACTCCAATCGACGAATGGTCGATCAATTGCAACCTGTCCAAAAAGATAATCTACATCATGATCAGATTGAGCGCTTTTAGAGAGAATGACTGTCTTACTGGTACTAGATGAAGCACCACCCATTCCATCAATTTGTTTGCCATAAGGATCAGGGCTTCCTATCACACGTAATAAGATTTGATCTCTTGCTTTACCTGGAACTTGAGCTTCTTTGGGTAAATCATTTAAGTTAAAGAAAACACCTTTACTCGTTCCTCCACGCATATAAGTGGCTGGAATTTTAATTTGTGGTGTTGAACTCATAGCTCATTCCTTCTCTTTTAATATTTGTTATCAATCGTGATTTTTAGTTCAATACAGTATAAATGATTTTTTATGTGGATATGAGCACTTAACACTATGGTATGAATTTCCATCAATTACGATAGATTAAATTTAATTCACTCTAACAAAAATAAACTCTAATAAAATTAAATGATTGATTAAAAAATAATTAAATCATTTTTCTATAATAATTTTATTTTATTTAAAACATAAAAAACATTCATGAACTCTGACGTACTAGGCTAATGCAATTTGATCTATTACAATCTTGTAACTTATTTCAATCGTCGGGCTGAATACTTTGAATAACAAGTCTTCACAACTTCAGCGTGGCTTAAAGAATCGTCATATCCAATTAATCGCTATGGGTGGTGCAATTGGTACAGGCTTATTTTTAGGTTCCGCACACGTGATCCAATCTGCCGGCCCATCTATTATTTTGGGTTATGCAATTGGTGGTTTAATCGCTTTTTTAATTATGCGCCAATTAGGCGAAATGATTGTTCATGAACCTGTTGCAGGATCATTTAGTCATTTTGCAAATAAATATTGGGGTAAGTTTCCTGGATTCCTAGCAGGTTGGAACTATTGGATTCTTTATATTTTGGTCGCGATGACCGAATTAACAGCTGTTGCAAAATATATTAACTATTGGTGGCCTCACATTCCTGCTTGGTCATCAGTTCTTTTCTTCTTTATTATCATTACCTTAGTTAACCTCTGTAATGTTAAATTTTATGGAGAATCAGAGTTTTGGCTGTCTATTATTAAAGTAGCAGCTGTCGTGTCGATGATTATCTTCGGTTTATTCTTGTTGTTTACAGCAGGATCTGACTCTACTGCATCATTCAGTAATCTTTGGACTCACGGTGGTTTCTTCCCTCATGGATTCGAAGGTTTATTCTTCATGTTGGCATTCCTGATGTTCGCCTTTGGTGGTATTGAACTGATTGGTATGGCGGCAGCTGAGGCTGAAAATCCAGAGAAAACGATTCCTAAAGCAATTAATCAAGTTGTTTTCCGTATTCTGATTTTCTATGTTGGGTCGCTTACAATTCTTCTTTCTTTAGTTCCATGGAATCAACTGCAACTTGGTGGTCTAGATAAAAGCCCATTCGTAATGATCTTCAGTCAACTGGGTATTGATTGGGCTGCTCACCTGCTCAATTTTATTATTTTGACTGCTGCGCTATCGGTATATAACAGTGGAATGTACGCGAATAGCCGTATGCTTTTTGGTTTAGCAAAACAAGGTAATGCCCCTAAAATTTTTGAAAAAACCAATAAACAAGGTGTACCTGTTCCAGCGGTATTGTTGTCAGCGGTGTTAATTTTCGGATGTGTTTTATTAAACTATTTCGCACCTGAAGATGCTTTAAGTAATTTAATTTATATTGTTGTTGGTGCTCTAGTACTTAACTGGGCGATGATTGCGTTGACTCACTTGAAATTTAAACAAGCGATGAAACAGTCGAATACCACTTCAAAATTTCCTGCTTTATGGTCACCAGCGAGTAACTATTTGGTTCTTGGGTTTATTCTTGTCGTGCTTTACATCATGTGGACTCAAGGCTTAAGCGGTGCTGTGATCATGATTCCGATCTGGATTATCCTGATGTTGGTATTATTTAAATTACTTTACCGAAAATAGTAAGACGCATTAGAAAAAGTTATTGCTAAGCAATAACTTTTTTCAAAAATTTATTTAATTAGATTAGTATGCGTCCTTAGCTTAACTGGATAGAGCAGTTGCCTCCTAAGTGACCGGCGTGGGTTCGAGTTCCGCAGGGCGCACCATTTTCTTAGATTAATACACTTATCAACAAATTGACCCAAAATAAAAAAAATAATGTCATTTCAGTCAAATTTTTGTTGCATCTCATTACCTTTATGATATGTTGTTTGTAGAGCAAAAAATAAACATTTAAGCATAAATCGTTTATTTATCAGCTCTTAAGGAAATAACTAAAAAAATTCTATTAAATTAAAAATTCAAATTATCTAAGGATAGATAACATGAAATTAAAAACCATCAGTGCATCTGTATTATTTGCTTTATTACCGATTTCTGGGGCTTATGCAGCCGCTATGGATCGCTCAGGTCAATCGATAGGAGCATTTTTACAACCAAATAACTACTTTGAAGCAGGTATCTCCATTATTGACCCTGATGTATCTGGAAAAAATCAATTGGGTCCAATTAGTGATATGGGTGATGATTATTATTTTCCAAGCGCAGCTTTGAAATTACAACTTAACGAAAATTTCTCTTTCGGTATTCTATATGATCAGCCATTTGGGGCATCTGCAACTTATACAGATGGTATGATTCCTGATGATGGAGCCTTAGGTAATCGGCCACTTGCAGGCACTAATGTAAAAGTTAATTCAAATAATATTACTGCTCTTTTCGGCTTTCAACCTAATGAACAATGGAACTTTTATGCAGGCGGTGTATATCAAGATGTGAGAGGCAACTTAACACTGTCTAGTATTGGTTATAATTCAACTTTTAAACGTGATGAAGGCTACGGTTGGTTAGCAGGAGCAGCTTTTCAAATACCAGAAATTGCATTAAAAGTGTCTTTGACTTATAGATCTGAAATTGATCATGAGCTTGACACTACTGAAAATTCAAATTTAGTCGTTGGTGTAATTAACAATCAAGTTGCAACAATTGATGGACTTGTGGCATTAGCAAACGGGACACTTACATTTGAGCAAGTGGTAAGTTCTCTGCCTATTTCTGCAGAAGATAAAGCTCAAGCATTAGCAGCAAATAGTTTACGAAACAAGTTACTTAATTCTGATTCAGAAAAAACTAAAATCTCCACACCTCAATCCGTTAATTTAGATTTCCAAACTGGCATTATGGCCAATACAGTTGCTTTTGCAAATGTACGATGGGTCGAATGGGGTGGCTATGGTATAGATATTGATAAATTTGGAAGTATTACCCAATTATTATCAGGCCAACGACAAAATATTATCGATTATGATAAAGACCAATGGTCTGCCACAGTTGGTGTTGGGCGAAAAATTAATGAAAAATGGGGTGGTGCTATTTCTGCCGGTTGGGATTCAGGTGCTGGTAATCCTGTAACTGCACTTGGTCCAACTGAAGGTTATTGGAATGTCGGATTAAGTGCACAGTTTAGCCCTACTCCAGCAACTTTTATCGGTGGAGGCGTCAAATATTTTTGGTTAGGAGATGCTGAAGCTCGTTCTGTTGGCAAATATGTCGGTAATTTTGAAGATAACAATGCTTGGGCATATGGTTTAAAAATGGGTTATCGTTTCTAAATGCCATTTATTTTTCAAAAGAGCACTTTAGTGCTCTTTTTTTATTTAATCATGAATACCGTTGACTGACTGTATAGTTCATTTATAAATTAACGATAAGATAGTATGACTCAAAGTTAAATAATTCATAAATTCAATAATTTATATAAAAATAAAATTCCTATTATTTTTATCAGAATTAAAATTCAATTATAAATTTATTTCCTTAGAGTATTTACTCTGATTCTTAATGTGTTATTTTGTGAATATATGATTTAGGATCAGTTTAAGATAACTAATCCTCAATTCAATTGGAAAATACAAAATAATTCATTGAAGAAGATCAGGGAAAATTCAAGTGAAATTAACAAAATTATCAGCTGCTGTATTATTTGGTTTAGCATCATCAGGTTCTTTTGCTGCTGCTTTAGATCGTTCTGGACAATCTATTTCATCATTCCTTCAACCAGGAAATTACTTTGAAGCAGGTATCTCAATTTTAGATCCATCAGTATCAGGTAAAGAAACTGTTGGATTAGAAAGAAATATTGATGATATGGCTGGCGATTATTATTTCCCTTCAGCTGCTTTAAAATTGCAATTAAATGACAATTTTTCATTTGGCTTAATCTACGATCAACCATTTGGAGCTGATGCAACCTATCATGGGGAAAACAATTTTGTTGCAGCACCAACTGATACTATTCTTACTGGTCTACCATTACAAACAGGTTTGTTAGGTGCTTCTGCCCCAACAGGAAGTACATCTGTAGAAGTAGATACACAAAACTTATCTATGATTTTTGGTTTTCAGCCAAATGAGAATATTAATTTATATGCTGGTCCTGCATACCAATCAATCAAGGGTAATGTAAGTCTTCGCGGTCAAGCTTATAGTGTATTTAATGGCTATGATGCAAATATTAGTGAAGATTATGCATGGGGTTGGTTAGCTGGTGCAGCATATCAAATTCCAGAGATTGCATTAAAAGCCTCAATCACTTATCGCTCTGAAATCGATCATAAATTTAAAGCTGACGAAAATATTGCTTTAGCAGCTGCTGCACCCTTATTAGCTGGTTCAGGTGCAGTACCCGCTCCTCTTTTACCAGCTTTAACAGGCTTCGCTGCGGCAAATAATGCTGAAGGAAGTACAAAAATTACTACTCCTCAGTCTGTTAACATTGATTTTCAATCAGGCATTATGGAAAACACTGTTGCATTTGCAAATTTACGTTGGGTTGATTGGTCTAGTTTCTCAATTCAACCCTACAAATTTGGTGTAGCTTCACAAGCTGTAGGTGGTCTAGTAAACCGTCCTAACGGTTTTAACTTAGTTGAATATGCTGATGACCAAATTTCTGCAACCGTAGGTGTTGGCAGAAAATTAAGTGAACAATGGGCAGGTAATGTCTCAGTTGGCTGGGATTCTGGTGCCGGAAATCCTGTATCAACACTTGGTCCTACCGAAGGTTATTGGAATGTGGGCTTAGGTCTTCAATATAGCCCTACCCCCGCTACGTTTATCGCAGGTGGTGTTAAATACTTCTGGTTAGGTGATGCTAAGGCTCAAACTGGGGCTCAAGCTGGTGGGAATGAATACGTTGCAGAATTTAAAGACAATGACGCTTTAGCTTACGGTCTTAAAATCGGCTATAAATTCTAATCATTCGTCAATAAAAAAGACCACATGATTGTGGTCTTTTTTTATTTTTATACAAGTATAAATTAATTGTTTGTTATATCATCATTTAAAATAAAAAAACGACACAAACTACAATTCCTTTTTTGCTCAATAATACTTTTTAAAAACATGGACATAATTATTTAATCTCATAACTTGATAATGAAGCAATATAAATTTGATTATATTTCAATCATTTCCGAGTATTTACTCTTTTTTTATTTATGTTATTTTTCATGCAATTTTTTCGCCATATGGCATTCATGGATGAACATCATGAAATTTAAAGTACTTTCATACTCAGTCTTATTATCTACACTCCCATTAAGTTCAATTTACGCCGCAGGATTAGATCGTTCAGGTCAGTCGATTTCAGCATTTCTCCAATCAGGTAATTATGCAGAAGCTGGCATTTCTGTTTTAGATCCTACCGTTAAAGGTTCTTCCACAGTGATTAATAAAATCACTGGTCAGGATTTAACAGGCGAAAAAATTACCGATATGGGCAGTGATTATTATTTTGTAAACACTGCTCTTAAACTACAGATTACTGACCAAGTTTCTTTAGGATTAATTTACGATCAGCCTTTTGGTGCAGATGCATTATACGATGCTAAAAATCAATCATTTGGCAATAGTTTAAGTGGTACATCAGTTGAAGTTAAGACACAAAATTTAACTGCACTCATTGGCTATCAACCCACTGAAAATTGGAATTTTTATGCTGGTCCAGTATGGCAAACAGTTGAAGCTGATATCAATTTAAAAGGTAGTGCATACCAAGTCTTAAATGGCTATAACATCCATGTAGACCAAAAAGAAGCTTATGGCTGGATTGCAGGTACTGCATACCAAATTCCAAAAATTGCATTAAAAGCATCTATCACTTATCGCTCTGAGATTAAACACAAAGCTCAGTCGAATGAAACCTCGCTCCTTCCACTTTACGCCGATGCATTAAAAAAGCCTGAGTTTAATAGATTAGAGAAGATCGCTGCAGTAACTGAAGCAGTTACTCCACAATCTGTAAATATTGATTTACAGTCTGGAATTGCAACAAACACTTTGGCGTTTGCTAACCTGCGTTGGGTTCATTGGGATCAATTTACGGTTACACCTAAATTACTTGGATTAGTTGGACAGGACCTCATTTCGTATTCCGATGATCAGTACTCTGCAACCTTAGGTGTTGCACATAAATTTAATGATCAATGGGCAGCAACCACAACTGTAGGCTATGACTCTGGAGCTGGAAACCCTGTAACCACTTTAGGTCCAACTGAAGGTTATTGGAGTGTAGGCTTAGGTGGTCAATTCAACCCATCACAGCAAAGCTTTATTCAAGCTGGTGTTAAATATTTCTGGTTAGGCGATGCAACTGCACAAACGGGTGGCATAAATGTTGGAGAATTCAGCAACAATTATGCATTAGGTTATGGCATGAAAATCGGGTATCGATTCTAACAATTGTTATAAGAAAAGGACGCTAAAGCGTCCTTTTTTCAAAGTAATAATTTAAGCTGGAATATCACGAACAGAAGCGTTGCGAATCGCTTCTTTCAATGCAGCATAACCATTAATCGCAGGAAATTGTGGGAATTCTGCAATTACATTATCTGGCGCATCAAATAAGAAACCTTGATCTGCTTCACCGAGCATCGTGGTATCGTTATACGAGTCGCCTGCAGCAATTACACGGAAATTTAAACCGTGTAAAGCTTGCACTGCTTTACGTTTTTGATCAGGTTGACGTAGTTTATAATTTGTAATCATACCATTTTCGTCAGTTTCTAATTTGTGACAGAAAATCGTAGGCCAACCTAACTGCTTCATCAATGGATGAGCAAATTCATAGAATGTGTCAGATAAAATGATGAGTTGGAAATGAGTACGTACCCACTCGACAAACTCCTTAGCGCCTTCAAACGGTCCCATATCTGCAATAACAGCTTGAATGTCATTTAAACCTAAACCATGTTGTTTAAGAATATTTAAACGCTGAGTCATGAGCACATCGTAGTCTGGAATATCTCGAGTTGTTGCTTCAAGCTCTTTAATTCCTGTTTTTTTTGCAAAATTAATCCAAATTTCAGGAACCAAAACGCCTTCAAGATCTAGACAAACGATTTCCATGATACTGCCCTCAGCATTAATAAAATTTGCAATATCATAGCCGAAGATTGTTGAATATCGATGTAATTTTTTAAATCTATTTTATTCATAAGTATTTATTTTTATTTCATAAGATAAATCTCTGAATTCAACTAAAATATACATCAAATATTTTAATATAGGACTTGTTGTTTCCAAGCCTATATCGCCAGGATTCTCATGACTACCATTCCAAGCATAGATTTAATTGATGCACTTGCATCAGAGTATGAAGATAAATCCCCTTCGGAAATTATAGCCTTAGCTTTAAATCAAACAGGTGAAATTGCCATTTCATTTTCAGGTGCTGAAGATGTTGTATTGATTGATATGGCTGCAAATTTAGGTAAACCTTTTCGCGTGTTTAGTCTTGATACAGGTCGCTTGCATTCAGAAACTTATCAATTTATTGAGACTGTTCGTAAGCACTATAATATCAACATTGAAATATGTTTCCCGGAAGCTGAAGCTGTTCAGAATCTGGTCAACGAAAAAGGACTGTTTAGCTTTTATCAAGATGATCATAAAGAGTGTTGTGGTATCCGTAAGGTTCAACCTCTTCGTAAAAAGCTAGCAACACTTGATGGTTGGATCACGGGTCAACGTAAAGATCAAAGTCCGGGTACACGTACTGAAATTCCAGTGATTCAAGCTGATCTAGGTTTTTCAGGTGAAGGTAAACAACTCATTAAATACAACCCTTTGGCGAATTGGACGAGTGCTGACGTTTGGAATTATATTCGCATGATGGAAATTCCATATAATCCATTGCATGAAAAAGGTTTTATTTCAATTGGATGTGAACCATGCACGCGTCCAGTACTTCCAAATCAGCACGAGCGTGAAGGTCGTTGGTGGTGGGAAGAAGCAACGCATAAAGAATGTGGTTTACATTCAGGTAATTTAAAAAAGTAAAAACTGTCTCACAAAGTTTTAAGCCACTGATTTAAAGTGGCTTTTTTGTACTGACCATTCATTAAAAAAATTTATGCCCCCTCCAACAAATACGTCTATACTGATCTCTTGGATTGATAATTCTAAAAAACAATTTTAGAAATTTGCAGTGAGGCAAACCTAGACTATGCGCCCATTACACCCGCTTGATTTTATTTTCTTATCTTTGGAAAAAAGACAACAGCCCATGCATGTTGGCGGATTATTTTTATTTGAAATTCCAGAAGATGCGCCACCAACCTTTATTCAAGATTTAGTGGCAGATATTCGCAACTCAAAATCTATTCCAATTCCACCGTTTAATAATAAATTAAACGGACTGTTTTGGGACACAGACACTGAATTCGATCTTGATCATCACTTCAGACATATTGCTCTACCACATCCTGGTCGTATTCGTGAGCTACTCACCTACATTTCCCAAGAGCACAGTTCATTAATTGATCGAGCTAAGCCATTATGGATGTGTCATATCATTGAAGGCATTGAAGGGAATCGTTTCGCCATGTATTTCAAAATACATCATGGGATGGTCGATGGTATTGCAGGCATGCGTTTAATTGAAAAATCACTCTCTCATGATCCAAATGCAAGAAGTATCGTTCCGCCATGGTGTGTTGAAGGTCCGCGTGCTAAGCGACTTAAAACACCTAAAGTAAGCCGTGCAAAACAAATCTTGTCTAATTTGAAAGGTCAAGTGCAGTCTACACCGGGTGTATTCAAAGTGCTGTCTGAAACTGTCTTTAAAGATATGGGACGTAATCCGGACTATGTATCTAGTTTTCAAGCCCCAAGTAGTATTCTGAATCAAAAAGTCAGCTCATCACGTCGTTTCGCTGCTCAGTCATATGAGTTTAAGCGTCTCAACCATATTTCAAAATCACTGGGTGTGACCATTAACGATATTGTGCTTGCGATTTGTTCCGGTGCTTTACGTGAATATTTAATCAGTCAAAGTGCTTTACCAGAAAAACCATTAATCGCTATGGTTCCTGTCTCCGTTCGTACGGATGATTCAGATATGTCAAATCGTATTACGATGATTCTGGCGAACTTAGCGACACATAAAGCCGATCCATTAGAACGACTCGATCTTATTCGTCGTAGCGTAATGAATGCGAAACAAAAATTCAAACGCATGACTTCAGATCAGATTCTCAACTATAGTGCCTTCGTATATGGTCCTGCAGGTTTAAATATCATCTCTGGTTTAGCACCTAAACGTCAGGCATTTAACCTCGTTATTTCTAACGTACCAGGGCCTAAAGAGCCGCTATATTGGAATGGTGCACGTTTGGACGCACTTTACCCTGCTTCTATCGTACTTGATGGTCAAGCGTTGAATATCACAATGACCAGTTATATGGATAAATTAGAAGTCGGTTTAACCGCATGTCGAAATGCTTTGCCTAAGATGCAAAATTTATTGACCCATTTAGAAGATGAGATTCAACGATTTGAAAAAATTGTGGGGCTACCTGAAGATGACAAACCGCAGATTATGAAAAAGGCTACTAAGCGTAGTGTAACAAAGAAACAAGTAGTAGCGGATATAGAAGTTGCAAATGAAAAACCAGCTTAAGGCTGTATATTTCGATATTTACAAAAAAATTAAGGGGCTTTAAAAAGGCCCCTTAATTTTTAATATTACGACACTGCTTGATTAATTGCTGACAGAGAGAAACGACCATCGCTTGTGTAACTCGAACTTCTTGACCTTGATCGTTGAGCATCAAGCAAGCGCTTTTGTTTGAATCCACAATTTGACGATGGCTACCCGCTAATTGTTCCGTTAAATTCATACCCACTTTGACCTCACTTTGCTAAGACAACATCGCTGTCTTTGGCTATTCGATTTGATTTCTTAAGTATTGAGAAATCGAGATCGAATGTAAAATCTCAGTTGTAACAAGTGTTTAACGATATTCTGTTACAATTTCAATTCAAAATGATATCGTATTGCTCTTGCGTGTATAAATTTTCGACTTGGAACTTAATGACACGTTTCACAAAATGCTCTAAATCAGAGACGGCCGCAGCTTCTACGGTTAATAATCGATCCACAACCGATGGATGCGCAACGACAGTAAAGTCAGTCTGAGACTCAAAATCTCGAGCATATCTTAATATCTCTCGAAAGATTTCGTAACAAACAGTCTCGGCACTTTTCACATAACCACGTCCCTGACACGTTGGACAAGACTCACATAACAAATGTTCAAGTGATTCACGCGTCCGTTTACGCGTCATTTCTACCAAGCCAAGCTCAGACACTTGAGTAATTTTAGTTTTTGCATGGTCACGTTCTAAGACTTTTTCAAATTGCTTAAGCACTTCATCACGGTGTGAGGCCTCTTGCATATCAATAAAGTCAATAATGATAATTCCACCTAAGTTGCGCAGTCTGAGTTGACGCACAATGACTTGTGTCGCTTCCATGTTGGTCTTAAAGACGGTGTCCTCAAGAGAGCGTCCACCTACATATGAGCCTGTATTGACGTCAATAGTGGTCATGGCCTCCGTCTGATCAATCATGAGATAACCACCAGACTTTAAAGCAACACGTGTTTGCAGTGCTTTTTGAATATCTGTTTCAACATTGTATAAGTCGAATATCGGACACTCACCAGGATAATGTTTCAGACGATCAACCATATTTGGTACAAACTCAGCCACGAACTCTTGTAGCTTGCCAAACACTTCTCTTGAATCGACTTGAATTTTTACCGTATCTTCATTTGCCAGATCACGGATGATACGTTGAGGAAGTGGTAGCTCTTCAAAGATAAGTGATGGCACCACGACACTTTTTTGTTTACGCTGAATAAATTCCCAAAGTTTTGCCAAATACGCCATATCTTGCGCAATAGCGGCTTCTTCGATCCCCTCTGCTGCAGTTCGTACAATGACAGAACCGGGTAACTTATGTTCAGCTTGAATACGCTCAATGATCGAACGTAAACGATCACGCTCTTCTTCTGATTCGATTCGCTGAGACACGCCAGTATGATGTCCATAAGGCATCATCACCAAATAGCGAGAAGGAATGGAAAGATCAGTACTTAAACGCGCACCTTTCGTGCCTAACATATCTTTCATGACCTGCACTGTCAGAATCTGACCTGGTTGCAGAAGATCAAAGACATTTGGCGTCGGTTGATTACGAGGCCAAATCATGTCATTGATATGTAAAAAAGCAGTACGAGATAAGCCAATGTCTACAAATGCCGCTTGCATACCAGGCAATACACGTACAACTTTGGCTTTATAAATATTCCCGACTAAACCACGTTTAGCGTTGCGTTCAACAAATAGTTCGTTGACCGTCCCATTTTCAACTAACGCCACCCGACACTCCATTGGGGTGACGTTAATCAACAACTCGTCAGACATAAAAAACACTCAAAACATTATAAAAATTTTTTAAAAGGTTAATTTAGTGCCTTAACCACTTTTCAATATTTGATTCAGTAACTGTGATGTTTCATGTAAAGGCAAACCCACCACATTGGTGTAGCTACCTTCAATACGAGGAACGAACTTTGCGGCGATTCCTTGTATTGCGTAAGCCCCTGCTTTTCCTACAGGTTCCCCAGTTGACCAATATTCTTCCATATCATGATGACTGAGTGATTGAAAATCAACCTTTGTGCTCACTACCGTACTTATTGTTTTATGTTGTGAAGCCACACAAAGGCCACTGAGAACTTCATGCTGACGCCCTGACAAGGATTGCCAAATTTCAAACGCATGTTGCTTCGAGTCAGGTTTGCCAATAATTTGCCCATCTAAACTGAGGCTTGTATCTGCAGCAATGACCACCGCATCTGGAAATTGTGCTAAAACAACCTGAGCTTTTTGTTCTGCCAAACGTCGAACATAATCATGTGCTTGCTCACCATCATGTACAGACTCATCGATTTCTGGACTAAAAATATCAAATTTAAGTCCAAGCTGTGCAAGCAGTTCTTTACGCCGAGGCGAGCTCGACGCCAGGATTAAATTCGCCATTTTCTAAGCAAATAATACAAGATGGGCCAAGTTAAAATACTGCTCATTAGTGGCTGCCAATGACGAGTTATCGAAAATTGCATATCGGAAATAATTTGTGCAAAAAGGACGTAAATCAAATGTGCCAATATAGCAACACTAGCGATTGCCCAAGTATTTCCAAACGTCATTAAACGGCGTTCACGCACAAACCAACGGATGCTAAATGTTAGTAAAACGAAGCTTAACGCATGTAATCCAAGGGGTGCATCAAGCAGTAAATCGGTAAATAATCCGACTGCAAAAGCAAACCAAACACCACACCATGTCGGTTGAAGCAAGATCCAATACATCGTAATCATCAGCATGATCAGCGGTCGCCATCCTGCCAATGAATAAGACAGCGGATACACCACCAAGACTGAACCAATAATGATTGAAAGCACGATGATCCATAGTGGATCACGTGTTTTAACTGATGATATTTTTTTAGCGCTGAGCATGAGGTTGCTCCATGGCTAATGAGTCTGAGAACAGTACCACTACATGGTGTCCACCGGCCAACTGAGCTGCAGGTTTCACGTCTATCTGCGCAAACTCACCGGTATTTTCACGCTTAACTTTGGACACTGTTCCGACCAAATAACCCGCAGGAAAATGTTGTCCTAAACCTGAACTATACACCTTGTCCCCGACTTTGACGTTAGCGCTGGTCGGTACATATTCCATTTTCAGACGACCTAAATCACCAGTGCCTGACACAATGGCACGCATGCCAGAGTTTTCAAGACGTACTGATAGGGAGTGTTCTTTATCAGACAATAACATGACACGGCTACTGTGCGGATAAACATTGATGATCTGCCCCATGATACCGTTATCATCCAACACCGTTTGCCCGACCCGCAGTTGGCTCGCAGCACCGCGGTTAATGATAATGATATGACGTAATGGATCAGCATCTGTGCCAATCACCTCAGAGATTTCCATACGACCGTCAATGATCAAAGGCGTATCCAATAATCCACGTAAGCGCGTATTTTCAGCAGAGAGTTCTGAGAGTTTTTGAAGGCGAACCTGAGCCTGAAGCAGCTCTGCCTGCATCGCAGTATTCTCACGACGCAATTGCGCTTCAGACTTGGTTTGTTGACTGAGCCATTCTTTCGATAAAACGGGATAACTTGCAATGGCATAAATGGGATTGTATGCCGCGTACAAGACATCTCTTGCTGGTTGAATCAAGTGTGGAGCACGCCAATTAAACATTAACACGAACAAACACACGATGACTGCAATGATGAAAGAGCGAAAAGATGGCGGTTGTCTTGAAAACAGATTCGGTTGCACCGCCTCGTCCTTAAATTAAATTACAGAAAATTAACCAACAAACAGCATGTCATGGTTCGGGTTGTCAAAGAGTTCTAAGACTTTACCACCACCACGTGTTACGCAAGAAAGTGGATCTTCAGCAACTACTACTGGCAAACCTGTTTCTTGTGACAATAACTTGTCTAAGTTACGTAATAACGCACCACCACCAGTCAATACAATACCGCGCTCCGCGATATCTGATGACAACTCAGGAGGTGTTTGTTCAAGCGCAGATTTCACTGCAGAGACAATGCTTTGCAATGGATCAGTGATTGCTTGAGTAATTTCATCAGAAGTCACCGTAATTGCGCGCGGAACACCTTCCGCCAAGTTACGACCGCGAACTTCGATTTCTAACACTTTGCCATCTTCATCAGGAAGCGCCATACCCACTTCTTTTTTGATGGTTTCAGCTGTCGTTTCACCAATGACGCAACCGTGTGCTTTACGAACATAATGAATAATTTGTTCGTCAAAAACATCACCACCAATGCGTAATGAGTCTGCATAGACACAACCTTGCAATGAAATGATTGCAATTTCAGTTGTACCACCACCTACGTCTACGACCATCGAACCACATGCTTGCTCAACTGGCATACCTGCACCAATCGCTGCTGCCATTGGCTCTTCGATTAAACGTACATCACGTGCGCCTGCATTGAATACAGCCTCACGAATCGCACGACGTTCAACCAAAGTTGATTTACATGGCACACACACCACAACACGTGGCGCTGGTGGGAAAAGACGCTTTTCATGCACTTTACCAATAAATTGGTTTAACATGGTCTCAGTGACTTCGAAATCCGCAATCACGCCATCTTTCATTGGACGAATTGCAGAAATATTCGCAGGGGTACGACCAAGCATTTGCTTAGCATCCAAGCCAACAGCGGCAACTATTTTTTGTGAACCACTGTGACGAATTGCCACAACAGTCGGTTCATTTAATATAATGCCCCGTCCTGGCGCATAAATTAGTGTATTAGCGGTGCCTAAATCTATGGCTAGATCTGGCGAAAACAAGCCAATTAGTCGTTTTAGAATCACGGGTCGTTCTCAGTTCAACGTTATATAGACGTAAGATGGCAACTTTAACTAAATGTGATGCTTTGGACAAGTCAATCGCTTATTATAACGCATGATATTTTGAATATTTTTATTACTGATTAGGTGAGACAGCATGTCAGCATCAGATGCTCAGCAATCTGCAGATTTAAATGCACAAACCGTTTCAAGCATTGCACACTTAGCACGCTTGTCTTTGGATGACACTCAATCTGCTGAATATGCTCAAAGTTTGAATAAAATTTTAGGAATGATGGAAACCTTGAAAGGCATTGATACCGAAGGTGTTGAGCCACTTAAGAGTCCATTTGACCATCCGCAGCCATTACGTGAAGACGCTGTGTCTGAACAAAACCATCGTGATGACTATCAAGCCGTTGCACCAGCTGTGCAAGACGGTTTGTATCTTGTTCCACGTGTAATTGAATAATTGTTCAGTTTTGCCCTATTTAAATTTTAGTTAAGAATTTTTCTCATGACAGATTTACATCGCTTATCGGTTCGTGAACTTATCGATGGTTTAGCAACCGCTAAATTCTCTTCACGTGAATTGACGCAACATTATTTAAACCGTATTGAAAAAATTGATGCGCAAGTCAAATCTTATGTTACTGTGACTGCTGAACAAGCATTGGCTCAAGCTGATGCAGCTGATGCAGCGATCAAAGCAGGTACAGCAACCACTTTGACTGGTTTACCTATTGCACATAAAGATATTTTCTGTACGCAAGGCATTAAAACCACGGCTGGTTCTAAAATGCTAGACAACTTTATCTCTCCGTACGACGCAACCGTTGTAGCGAAAGGTAAAGCTGCGGGTCTAGTGACTTTAGGTAAACTGAACATGGACGAATTTGCCATGGGCTCTACATCAGAGTCATCTTACTTTGGTGCAACGGCGAACCCTTGGGCGCTTGACCGTGTTCCGGGTGGTTCTTCAGGCGGTTCTGCTGCGGCTGTAGCAGCTGACCTTGCACCGTTTGCGACTGGTACAGATACAGGTGGTTCAATCCGTCAACCTGCATCGTTCTGTGGCCTTACAGGCTTAAAACCAACCTATGGTCGTGTATCACGTTTCGGTATGATTGCCTATGCATCATCACTTGACCAAGGCGGTCCAATGGCGCGTTCGGCAGAAGACTGTGCTTACCTCATGAACGTGATGGCAGGACATGACGCAAAAGATTCAACCTCTGTACAAAAAGATGCTGATGACTACGTTGCAAACTTGAACGGCACGTCTGTAAAAGGTTTACGCATTGGTATTCCTAAACAGTACTTTAATGTTGAAGGTTTAGCTGCTGACGTTAAATCTCGTGTTGAAGAATCTCTAAAAAAATTGGAAGAGATGGGCGCAACGCTTGTTGAAATTGACCTCAACATGACTGAGGCATATGTTCCAACCTATTACCTGATTGCCCCTGCTGAAGCATCTTCTAACTTGTCACGTTTTGACGGCGTACGTTATGGCTACCGCTGTGAAGATCCAAAAGACATCATGGACTTGTACAAACGTTCTCGTTCTGAAGGTTTTGGTGCTGAAGTTCAACGCCGTATTTTGATTGGTACTTATGCGCTGTCTGCAGGTTATTACGATGCCTACTATGTCAAAGCACAAAAAGTACGTCGTTTAATCCAACAAGATTTCTTAAAAGCATTCGAGTCTGTTGACGTGATTGCTGCGCCTTCTGCGCCAACAACGGCGTATAAGATTGGTGCAAACCTTTCTCCAGTTGAAATGTACTTGGGTGATATCTATACCATCGCGGTCAACCTTGCTGGTCTTCCTGCGATTAACGCGCCTGTTGGTTTTGATCAAAATAATTTACCTGTTGGCTTACAGTTGATTGGTAACTACTGGTCAGAATCTCAATTGTTGTCTGTGGTGCACCAATACCAACAAGCAACTGATTGGCACACCAAACGCGCTGCAATTGCTGAGGAGAATGCATAATGGCGAAGAACAATGCAAAACCTAAGTCAAATTTGATTGATGGTTGGGAAGTCGTTATTGGTATTGAGATTCACACTCAACTTGCGACTAAATCTAAAATCTTCTCAGGTTCTTCAACTGAATTTGGTCAAGACCCAAATACACAAGCGAGCCTTGTTGATTTGGCAATGCCGGGTGTGTTGCCTGTATTGAACAAAGAAGTGGTTGATCTTGCGATTCGCTTTGGTTTGGGTATCGATGCGTACATCGACCAAGCGTCAGTATTTGCACGTAAAAACTACTTCTACCCTGACTCTCCAAAAGGCTACCAAATCAGCCAAATGGACAACCCGATTGTTGGCTTGGGTCATATCGACATCCAACTTGAAGATGGTACGACTAAACGCATTGGCGTGACTCGTGCACATTTAGAGGAAGATGCAGGTAAATCAATCCATGACCAATTTGAAGGCATGTCAGGTATCGATTTAAACCGTGCAGGCACACCACTTCTTGAGATTGTATCTGAACCTGATATGCGCTCTGTAGAAGAAGCGGTTGCTTATATTAAAGCGATTCACACACTCGTGCGTTGGTTAGGTATTTCTGATGGTAACATGGCAGAAGGTTCTTTCCGTGCCGACTGTAACGTGTCTTTACGCCGTCCGGGTCAACCTTTCGGTACACGTTGTGAGCTTAAAAACCTCAACTCATTCCGTTTCATCGAACAAGCGATCAATGTTGAAATTGAACGTCAAATGGAAATCTTGGAATGGGATGGCACCATCGACCAAGAAACTCGTTTGTTCGACCCTGTGAAAATGGAAACGCGTTCAATGCGTTCTAAAGAAGAAGCGAACGATTACCGCTACTTCCCTGACCCAGACTTGTTGCCTGTGATCATTGCAGATGAGCAAATCGAAGCGATTAAAGCGACGATGCCTGAGCTTCCTGCTGCACGTCGTGCACGTTTCGTAGCGGACTTTGGTGTAACTGAGTACGATGCGCACGTATTGACGCTAACTCGTGAAATGTCAGAGTTTTATGAAGACGTGGTAAAAGCTGCTGGCGGTGCTGCACAAGGTAAGATTGCTGCAAACTGGGTGATGGGTGAATTCTCAGGTGCTTTAAACAAAGCGGGCTTAGAGTTGGTTGACTCTCCTGTAACAGCAGAGAAACTTGGTGGCATGATTGCACGTATTGTGGACAACACGATTAACGGTAAGATTGCGAAACAAGTGTTCGGCTTTATGTGGGAAGAAGGCAAAACTGCGGACGAGATTATTGCGGAAAAAGGCTTAAAACAGGAAACTGATACAGGCGCAATTGAAGCAATTATTAAGGACGTGCTTGCTGCCAACGAGAAGATGGTTGAAGAGTATAAATCTGGTAAAGAGAAAGCCTTTAACGGTCTTGTGGGTCAAGTGATGAAAGCAGCGAAAGGTAAAGCCAACCCTGCACAAGTGAATGAATTGATGAAGAAATTGATTGGTTGATCTTATCAGTTTTGAAAAAAAACCCGCGAAAGCGGGTTTTTTGATGCTAAGTTGAAGATATAAGCGATTCATTTCCATCTATAAATCCATATAAACCTGTAAAATCATAATCGGGATCATTTTCTAATATTTTTTCAATAATTAATTTATGATCCCTTTTAGCACGGCTGCGGTCATAACACTGAGAATTGTGATTAATCTTATTAGATAAGTTTTTTAATTGTTGAAAACTAAAATTTTCGTAATAAGGACGGATTAATTGATCAAACCTCTCATTAGCTGAATCAAATGACACTGAAAAACAATACCCCTCAATACAGTAGTCATAGAATTTATCTTTACAACTATATTCACCAGCTTCATCTTCAATAATATTAAAGTTTGATAATGAATAGTTTTTTGAAATTTTAATTAAAAAATCTATGTAATCAACAATACGTTTAAACTTGATTAATTGAAATTTACTATCACTTGTCTCAATGATTGTTGTTATCGTTTGAATAGAGTTATCACTAAAATATTCAAAACACCATCTATTCTTCAATAAAAAATTAAGTAGAGTTTCTTTTAAATTATCTTCTAACTGAAGGTCAGAAATAAAATCTTTTTCTTTAATTAAAAACTCTATAAAAATCTGTTCTTTTCTATTAATTATACAATTTAAAATATCTAAATTAATTTCCTTATTGAGCCTTGTTTCCGAATTATCTACTCTAAAAAGAAACTTCCATAATGTCTTCAAAAACTTGAACAATACAGCATTAGGCATTTTTGAAAGGAATTTATGAGAAAAGTAACGATCTCTTTGCTCATAACTAACTAAAGTATCTCTAATAGTATTTAAATCTTTAAACACAACATCAATAATTTTAGACGAAAATAAAGCCTCTTTCGTAAATACGCTTTCTAAAGCATTTCTTATTAAACTATAAACGGTTTCCTTTGTTGGAGAATGCAATAAGTCTATTGAAGTAATAACAGGATGAGCTGAGACATGCCTCATTTTTTGTAAATGTTCTAAATTAGCAACTTCAAAAGTTTCAAAAAAGTTTATTTCCTTATGAAACTTATCGACAATTTCAGACTCCCACTTAGACGACTTAGGATCTTTAGTCTGCTCAACTTGAATATATTGAAGAACTTGTGCTGCTTTTGGATCATTATAAACACTATCCAACTCTTTCAATTTATGGACAAGATCCGTTACAACAACAGACCACAGCATCACGGTAGCAGACCTATAGTTTCCCATTGCATAGGAAGAGTAAACTTCTTTAAACAATTCTTTAGTATATGGGTTTTTAATGTTTTCAACTGATTCATCTATAGAAAAATAACTCATTTATTCCCCCCTTTAAATCTACATCGCAATCTAGCACAAAGAACTGTTTATTAAATAAGATGACCATCAAAAAAGTATCTTCTATCGCCAAACTCGAAGACTTAGGACATATCCAATTTTCAAAGTCTTTTTTTATGTGTGACTAAAGCCCTCACCCCCTTGCGAAGCAATGCTTCTCATCCCAAAGGGAGACGGAGAAATCGTTGCGAATCATATAACAACATGAATTTAATATTGGACGTTCCCTCTCCTGAGCAAGATTTAAAGCATTGCTTTTAAATCGAAGCGCAAGTGATGAGAATCCTCAAAATATATTTTTGAGGTTCGTAAAGGAGAGGCATCTTTTAAAATAAAAAATCTAAACATCAGAAAACACTGTTCTATTTTTCGATCTTCATTTGCCTGCTTTCACTCTTCTATACTGATTTCATCATCAAGAAGAATGAAACAAATCATGAAATCAACAGTACTCAACGCCCAAAGCTACGGACAACCCGAAGTCCTTGAATTTACAGACTACACACTCCCACCATTAAACCCTGACATGGCACGCATCCAAGTCAAAGCCGCAGGGATTAACCCCATTGATGCACGTCGCATGACAGGTGAATTCAAACATGCAAAACTCCCACAAACCTTTGGAACTGAGTTTGCAGGGGTAATCGTAGACCTACCTGAAAACAGTGTATGGAAAGTCGGTGACGAAGTGTTGGGTTCTGGTGGAGCATTTACCCATGCCACAGTGATTGATGTGCCTATCGCAAATTTAGTTAAAAAACCTAAAAATTTAGACTGGTCGATTGCAGGCTCGATTGCAGGAGCAGCTCAAACTGCCATGACCATTTTAGATGAAATTGGTCCAATGCAGAGCTTATTGGTACACGGTGGGTCAGGCGGTGTGGGTTCAATCACCATTCAATTGGCAGTGAGTCGCGGCATTACAGTTGTGGCAACAGCATCAGCAAAAAACCAAGACTATATCCGCAGTTTAGGTGCGATTCCTGTCATGTACGGCGAAGGTTTAATTGAGCGTCTGAAACAAGTCCATCCAGGTCAATTTGATGCTTCGATTGATATGGCAGGTAACGAGGATGCCACTCAAGCCTCATTGGCAACAGTGAAAAATGGCGGATTTATGGGCACGATTGCAGGACGCAAACTGTCATCCGCTAAAATTCAAGCGGTCTGGGTTAAACGTAATGTTTCCAATTTAAAACATGTGGTCGAAGGCGTTGCAAATAACACCTTCAATTGGACAGTCAGTCGTGAATATCCTTTTACAGAAGCACAGCAAGCCTATCGAGACATTTTAGAGGGTCATACGCAAGGTAAAAGTGTGCTGCTATTCAAATAATTTCTATGCGTACAATGTGAAAAGGCAGGATATCATCCTGCCTTTTCTTTAGTTCGAATTTTGATATTGAGTAACTCTACCCTACATTCATCAATCGCCAAATTATGTATATTCTTACGATTGATTGAAATCAGAGATTAGCGAGTGATCCCAAGCTTGTTCCAAATATCAGGGGTAAGGAATGTTGTCACCAATTTATTTAAATCAATATAACGCACCACCCCTTTTAGCTGATTATTCACTTCAGGGTTTTTAATGATTTCTTCGCCTGCACTACGACCCAATGCTTGGAAACTTTCACCAACAGCTTGAATACCCTCAGCTTGAATCACCGCTTTGGTCTGTGTTGAACATTGTTCTACGATCACACGTTGCAAGACTTGCGCTAACTTTTGATCCAATGCCGTACGTTGTTCAGCACTGACATTACTAAACCCTTTTAAATCAGGATGAGTAGACAGTGCTGAATATGTCCACTGTAATACTGTCGTTTTATCAGCAGCAGTCGTCGACTTAACCAAACAATCACTCAATTGATCTACAGCTGCTCCCGCATTCGAAAATGTCGATACGCCCATGATCAAAGCCGATGCACACAGTGTACGTAAAACAGTTTTATTCATTTTTAATGTCATCACTTAAACTCAATTTTCATCGTTGTCATTATCATTTTTGTTGTATCACATTCAGAAAGTATTTCCCTACAGATACACTGTAAAACAAGTAAGCACATGAAAATTTAGGTAGTAAATTTGCTAAATCATGCACATGAATGATCATATATTGACAATAAAGCTTCAAAACCAGTGGAAATAGACGTGAATTTCAAACTATCAATTTTTTAAATAGTTTTCACCAAAATATATAAATTGGATAAGTAGTTAAAAATCAGTAATGATCTTATTCAGGGCAAAAAACTCGGAATTGAATCATGGAAAGAAGAATTAAGATTGCGCTCATTGGTGGTGGTATTGCTGGATTAGCTTTAATGACCAACTTAGTAAAAAATAAAAAATTTGATGTGCATTTATATGAGTCAGCAGCACAATTTTCTGAAATTGGCGCAGGCATTTCATTTGGTGCCAATGCTGTTAAAGCAATTGAACTTCTAGGCTTGGGTGAAGAATATCACGCCATTGCGGATACAGTTGCTGCGCCTTATCAAGATATTTGGTTCCAATGGCGTAATGGCTATACCGATGAATACCTATCGGCTTCGATCGCACCTCAAGTCGGTCAATCTTCAGTGCATCGTGCTGATTTTTTAGATGCACTTATTCCATTCGTTCCTTCACAAAATGCACATTTCAATAAACGTGTGCAATCTGTTGAAGCTTCGAGCGCTGGAGTACGTTTAACCTTTCAAGATGGTGAAGTGGTTGAAGCAGATTACGTGATTGGTTGTGATGGTATCCATTCTGTTGTGCGTGATCATGTATTGGCATCGCATCAACTTCCAAAAGTCGATCCTCAGTTTTCAGGAACATGGGCTTATCGCGGCATTATCAAGTATTTAGATTTTAAACAGGTTATTGCAGAACTTGGACACGATCCTGAACTTGCAGATGTCCCACAAATGTTATTGGGTAAAGACAAACACATCTTAACTTTCCCTATTCGTAAAGGTGAAGAAATCAATATTGTTGCCTTTAAATCAGATCGCAAGAATACAACTCTGCCAGAAGGGACTCCTTGGACACGACCAACAACCAAAACTGAAATGCTGGCTGATTTTGCGGATTGGAGTGAGAGCTGTCGCGCATTACTGAACTTAATTGAAAAACCTACCATCTGGGCCCTTCATGAGATTGAGCCACTTAAGACCTATCAAAACAGCGAACACAATGTCATTTTGATTGGTGATGCAGCACATGCGATGTTGCCACACCAAGGAGCTGGTGCTGGTCAAGGTCTTGAAGATGCTTTAATTCTTTCTGCATTATTCAAACATCTGGAACATCACTCAGCGCAAATCTGCTCTGAAGACCTTGCACAACTCTCTCATGTCTATGAGCAACTGCGCAAAGAGCGTGCCATCCGTGTACAAAACACGTCACGCGAATCTGGTGAGATTTACGAATTATATTCCCCCCTATATCCAGACTTTGACAGTGTAGGTCAACATTTGGCACACCGTTTTGATTGGTTATGGCAACACGATTTAGAAAAAGACGTTGTACTCGCACAACAACGCTTAGGCCAAGCAATAGAGAAACATCTCGTGGCTGAAGCCATATAAATAAGCAAAAACATTAACAGGACTGTTATCAACCGATTCATTGACCAGGGAGGTCTCCATGAATACGTTAAATGCAAATGAAATTATTGATCATGCCAAACTCAAAGCCATTCACTGGCGAGTCATCTTACTCAGCGCATTGATTATTATTTTTGATGGCTATGACTTAGTCATCTACGGTGTGGCATTGCCTAAACTCATGCAAGAATGGGCAATCGATCCAATGACGGCGGGCTTCTTAGGAAGTCTTGCCCTCTTTGGCATGATGTTTGGAGCCATCATTTTTGGCAGTATGAGTGACAAACTTGAAAAATATGGCTTTAGCCGTAAGAAACTGATTGCAGTTTGTATTGTCATTTTTAGTGGTTTTACCGTGATGTGTGGCCTAGCGAGCAATCCTCAAGAGTTCGGGATCTATCGCTTTATTGCTGGCTTAGGTCTTGGTGGCGTGATGCCGAACGTTATTACACTAATGACGGAGTATGCGCCTAAACGTTTACGCTCCACCTTAGTGTCATTGATGTTTAGTGGTTACGCTGTAGGCGGAATGTGCTCTGCCATTTTAGGCATGTGGCTAGTACCGCAATTTGGCTGGAAAATCATGTTTATGATTGCAGGTATTCCACTCATTCTATTGCCAATCATTTGGAAGTTATTGCCTGAATCCATCGATTACTTGGTTCGTCAAAATAAGCATAAAGAAGCTGCTCACATCTTAGAACAAATTGACACAAATCTAAGAATTCCTGCTTATATGCGCATTAGTCTGCATCAAGAAAACCAAGAATCGTCTAAATCACCAGTGAAAGACTTATTTACTGAAAGTCGTGGAGTAACCACTGTTCTATTCTGGGCAAGTGTCTTTATGGCATTGGTATTGGTATACGCGCTTGGTAACTGGTTACCTAAACTGATGATGGAAGCTGGCTACAACCTCTCAACCAGTTTAGTGTTCCTATTTGCGCTCAATATTGGTGGTATGCTGGGTGCAATTTTTGGTGGTTTTTTTGCTGATAAATTCAGTTTACCTAAAGTTCTTTGCACCTTGTTTGTGAGCGGCGCAATTTCCCTATTCTTGTTAAGCTATAACTTACCAACCATGGTGCTTTACTTCTGTGTAGCAGTCGCAGGTGCAGCATCGATTGGCGGACAAATTTTATTGTTGGCTTATATGTCACAATATTATTCATCTAACATACGTGCGACAGGTCTAGGTATGGCACTTGGCGTAGGTCGTTTAGGCGCAATTTTGGGTCCAATCTTATGTGGATGGTTACTTAGCCTTAATTTGCCAGTGCAATATAATTTCATTGCCTTATCTATCCCTTGTATGATTGCAGTGATCAGTGTGACTGCGATCCATCTGCGCAATAAAAAAATTGCAGGCGCAGCAAACGGCGTTAAAAACGTGGCTTATGAGTAGATGATTCATCAACAACATGTAAGTCATTAAAAATAAAAGAGAGAGTTAACTCTCTCTTTTTTTGTTACAGTGGTTATTCGATATAGCGACTGTCTCTAAATATTTACAAGGAATGTAAAGTTGATCGATTTAAGTCTGATTAAAGTTTTTATTATTATTTATCAAACTCAAAATATCAGTCACGCCGCAGAGCGCTTGAATCTCAGCCAACCTTCTGTCACCTATAATTTAAATCGACTGCGGAAAATGCTGAATGATCAGCTTTTTGTACGTAACAAGTTTGGTGTTAAACCCACAAAGCTTGCACAAAGTCTTTATCCAAGTTTCTACGAAGCGATTGTTAAAATTGATATGGCGATTGATTCTGCCAAGCATTTCGACCCGCTAACCTCTTCAAAAGTATTTCGTTTAGGCATTTCTGATTTAGGAGAAATTTGTTTACTTCCCTCGCTGATTGAATATTTAGAACAACATGCTCCCAATATCAAACTTGAAATTGAGGAAATTCACTCTGAAAAAGTAGAGGAATGGCTGGTTGAAGGCTTTTTGGATGTGGCCGTTTTTAATAGCAGTCACACCATTATGCCCAAAATTGAATCTCGAAATTTGTTTGAGGAACGTTATGTCTGTATCGCTAAAAAAGAGCATCCGCGCATACAGCAGAAGCTCAGCATGGAAGCGTATTTATCGGAAAAACATGTTGCGATCAAATCGAGTACTGGTCATATTGAAATTGATCAGCGTTTAAAAGAACTCGGTCATTCTCGTCAGATCATGCTTGAAGTCCCACATTTCAGTGTTTTGCAGAACGTGGTGAAACACTCAGAACTTCTGGTTACTTTGCCTTCGAGAGCCGCGAAGGTTTATCAGCAGCATACGGATATCCAAATTTTTGAACTCCCTTTTGAGGTTCGTCCATTCAATGTCAGTGTTAACTGGTATAACCATAAGGATGACTTAGACGCACGTAAGTGGTTTTGTAAGATTCTAAAAAATATTTTCAGCACGCTCTAAGTTCCCACTCAGACATAAAAAAGGCTCGTCTATACGAGCCTTTTTTTAATAATTTAAATCCATGATGGACACTACTTATCCAAAATAGATTCAAATGCTTTTAGACGTTTACGGATAGAAAGTAGTTCAATAATCGTTTTCCACGAACTCACCAAGTATTGGAATGACTCACGAACACGATTGAATACACCCATAATTTGTTGGATCAATCCCAGTGTCAACAGGCCTGCTGCAATCGCGGGGAACAACACAAATAACATATAGAGATTGTCCAGTTGTCCATACCAACGTGCAAACAAGTTGAAATAGGCATAATGGAAATACAATTTAAAATAGTTAGCACGAATATTCTTAAAAAGTTGTTTTAAGGTTGCAGGTTGCGCACGATTTTCATGGTCTTCGCCGTATACCAACTCTTTACGATATGCCGCTTCCACTTTTTGATTATTAAATTCTAATCCTGGCAGTTTCATACCCACCACCATCAATAAGACAGTACCAAATACCGCCCATCCAATCGCAGCCCATACTAAAGAATATTGCAACTCACCAATAAACGGTAAAACAGGCACTTTCGCAGACAAAGCAAATAATAAAGGAAGAAAGGCAATTAACATCAGTACTGCACGGACTAACTCAACCCCTAAATCCTCAACGATCGTTGCAAAACGCATGGTGTCTTCCTGTACACGTTGCGAAGCACCTTCGATATGACGCAATTTCTCCCAATGCTGAACATAGTATTCGTTCATTGCTGTACGCCATCTAAAAATATAGTGACTGGTAAAGAAAGCGCTGATGACGCCTGATGTCACTGAAATACTGGCCAAGCTGATAAAGGTCCATGATTCCGCATAGAGTTTATCCACCTCACCACCACCAGAATTTAAAATCTGTTGAATAGAATCCCAAAATGGTACATACCATGCATTCACAGCAACGCTGACTTGTACTGTTAACCAAATATTAAAAAGGATAAATGCAGATCCCCATACTGACCAACGCTGCCACGGATTGTCTGATTTTATTTTCCAAAACAGTGCAAATAAGGCGGTCGCCACCAAGAACCATAGATAGAACCACAAAAATTGCGGTGACCAAAAACGACTGATATTAATCGCAAGTTCAGCCTCTGCATAACCTTGAGGAAAACCTAAATATTCGCCCCATTGTTTTCCATCCGCAAAAAACCATAAAGCGAGATTAATAAAAAACCATAAGATGACAGAGAGAAAAAACCACTTTGGGTTCGGAAAAAATGACTTAAACATTCAGCGCTTATATCCCTAATTTTGTTTGAATGAATTTTCTGAATAGTAATCCTAATTCTGCTGAGTCGGTGCGTTTTTTAGAAATTTTTTGTTATATCTATTGCACGCTCAGGATTGTTGTAACATAAAAAAGCCCCGCAATGCAGGGCTTTTCATCGACTTTAATTAATCACGAGTTTTTACATCGTACAATTCAATTTCAAAGATTAGATTAGAATTGGCTGGGATAATATTCCCCATTTTACGCTCACCATAAGCCAAATGTGCAGGCACAATTAGTTTACGCTTACCCCCAACTTTCATTCCAATAATACCTTGATCCCAACCTTTAATGACACGACCTGTACCAATCACAGTCTCAAAGTAATTACCACGGTCTAATGATGAATCAAACTTCGTACCATCTTCCAACCAACCAGTATAATGAGTGGTAATTAAAGCACCTTTTACAGCCTCTTTACCTTCACCTACCACCAAGTCAATAATTTCTAATTCAGCCGTCATGTGCTTACTCCAAATTTAATCTTTAAAATCTTAGTGGCTTACTGTAATTGAGTCCACTCAATCTCAGCTTGACCTTGATCTGAAATCAATGTCCACTCGCCATCCATCACATTCAATTGCAGTTGCATTGTACGTTCGCACAATGCTTGGATTTGTGCCGTTGTTTTTTCACTGAGTTGCCAGATTTGCACATTTTTCAATGTTTTCAATTTACTGTTGCGCTTATACCATTCATCCACTGATGATCCATAAGTGACCACCGCAACTTCCTTACAACGCGCACTCGCTTTTTTTACTTTATCTTCGTCTGGACTACCCACTTCAATCCATTTTTCTAACTGACCTGTTAAATCTTTCTGCCAAAGTGCTGGCTCATCAGTTTCAAATAAATCTTTAGTAAATTCTAAATGCTCATCTGCAAAACGAGCATATGCCAATACTCGAACCATCAAACGTTCAATCGTTTCCGACGGATGTAGAGCCATCGTTAACTGATAGTCGCCATATTGATGAACATCCATATTGGCTATGTTTAAATCTGCTTTATAAATCGTCGCTTTTAACGCCATAAGGGGTATCCTCAAATTTGGTGCTAAGCATACCCGATTCAGCGTGCATTGAGAAAATGCTTTTCAATCCGTCTGTATTCTGAGTTGAATGATCTAACGATTTTATTGATCATCGATTCGCGCCTTAAGAATTGATTGCTCTAAATGCTCCCAATCTTGATTCTGCTGGGTTATCACTTCAATCCGATTATCAATATTCTCTTCGCCTGATTTGTAATTGAATTGATCAGGATTAAAATTGAATGTCATCCAACCTTGGTTGGTATTGAAGATGCCTTTAATACGTACCCAGTGTTTTAGCTCACAAAGGATGTCTAATAATTCATAAAAATCAAACTGCCAACGTTTTGGAAGCTTCCATCCTGCCACAATATACCCTTGAGCCTGTTCGACGTAATGATATGGAAGTTGCTTTACAGCAGGCATTTCCACATCAGCTTTGAACTGTCGCTGAACCTTGAATAAGGGTTGCATTGAACGCTGAATTCCCACATAAGGATAATCAATTTGTTCTAAGCGAATATTGCCTTGATCAGCTTCAAGCCAATGTGGAATATAAGCTAAATATTGTTGTTTTAAATCAGCCAATTCTTTTCGATCCATGTCATTCATGTCCGAAGCATGAGACACAACCACAACTTGAGCCGCTTTTAACTGATCTTGATATAAACTCTGCCTCATCCAATCAGAGTCATGTAAACGAGATCCATCAATCACGGTCACTACAGAACGCATCGCAACTAGATGTTGCCAATGTGGTTCAGTCAGTTGTTCAACCAACTGTGCAGGATGACCCAACCCTGTCGGCTCTATAAATAGCCGATCTGGGTGAGATTCTTGTAATAACCGAGACAATGCAATTTGCATTGGCAATTGACTTGTACAACACAGACATCCACCCAATAGCTCTTTGATTTCATAGCCATCATTATTTGGCAATAACTGTTGATCAACGCCAATTTGACCAAACTCATTCATCAATACAGCCCATCGCTCATTTTTAGGTTTAAATTTGAGAAGTTGTTGTAAAAGCGTGGTTTTCCCTGCACCTAAAAAACCTGTAATGATATGTGTAGGCACTGACTGAGTTGCAAGTACTTTCAAAATGGATCTCTGAATTTGAAGAGGTGTACGGATTCTTGTCGGAATTTATCTAAAAAACAAGTCTAGGATAATTTTCCTCATAATTTATATGAATGCATGAATTCAAAAGACTAAATGATTGGAATTAAATAGGATAAGTGAACTGTTGAATCAAAATTGAAAATATGTAAATCTATTTCACAGATCATTACTCTGAATTTAATTCAAAACTTCAATTTTGATTTTATAATCGAACCTTTTCAAATGTAAAACTAAGTAAAAAAATTGCTGTTTTTTTCTTCACCATGACATATTTTTTGACAACTTTATGCGGCATATTGACTCTCATTGAGACAAAAAAACTACATTACACCTTGGTTTGTTAGTCGTGCGTTAACTATCGTGTTTCACTTTGTTGCATTGATTGCCCAATTGAGCTTCTGGACTTAGGATGAATTTCGTTGACTCGCTAACCGTATTAGATGCGATTCAGCTTTTAACATTTTACGCGATGATCTAGATTTAATTTCATATTCGCTTCTCTCCTCGGAAAGCTTATGAGATTAAATTCTAATTTATTTTATTGAATAAGGATGCCACTCATGAATTTAGTTAAAACTTTATTAGCAACTACACTTGCCTTCACAGCTTTCTCAACATTTGCTGCAACAGAAGCAAAAGATGAAAAAAAACAGGAAGTGTTGATTTCTTCTCAAGAACAACCAGTGAATGCTGAAACTACTGCTGCTGGTCAACCAACAGCTGCTCAACCGGGTACAGAGGTTGCAGCTGAAGAAGGTACTGAAGCTCCTGTAGCTCAACCTGCTCAGTAATTAATCAAAAATAAATTGACTGAATTTTAGACCAAGTCTTCCCCCGATGGCTTGATCTGATTAAAAGTAGAGCTTTGCTACAGCTCTACTTTTTATGCCTGTTTTTTTTTGAATAATTCTCTATAAATTACGATAAACACATATACATAATTATTATAAAACGATATAAATGACAAATAAATCACATATTTTAACCAAAAAGCCAATTTAATTCTAAGCACGTGACATGAAAATGAAGAAATTTCTTGGGATAGCTATACTCAGCCTATGGCTGGTTGCATGTTCCAAACCTTTACCAGAGGATAAACTGGATTATGTAGGACATTGGATTAGCGCGGACAGTCGTGTTCAATTGAATATTACTGCTAATGGTCGTATAGAATATAGTAACAATCAGCTCAGTAAAAAAACCGCCGTTTCAGCTCCAATTAAACAGTTTTCAGATACTGGATTTGAAACAGGTTTAGGTCCTATCAACACGAAATTTATTGTCACTCGTCACCCCTACAAGGATGCACAAGGGAATTGGTACATGATTGTCGATGGACATACCCTCGCCAAGCTACAAAATCCATAAAAAAAGACTTCACATGGTGAAGTCTTTTTTCTTAAACCGATTTCTTATATATGCTGCAAGAAGGATGATGATTTTCATTCAAACGAGCAATTTTACGATGCTCAGCAGCTTCAAAACGACAGCGTTTCCAGTCATTATCTAGGTTTAGCGGTGGAATTTGTTTTGGTTTCCCATGTTCATCCACAGCGACCATTGTGAAATAACAACTATTGGTATGTCGTACCGTACGTTTTTGAATATTTTGTGCTTCAACGCGGATCCCAATTTCCATTGAGGTACGCCCCACATGATTCACACTGGCTAAAAAAGTCACCAACTCACCCACGTGGATTGGTTCTTTAAAGTTCACTTTATCAACAGATAAAGTTACCACATAAGAACCTGAATATCGACTTGCACACGCATAAGCAACTTGGTCAAGCAGCTTTAAAATTGTTCCACCATGTACATTACCTGAGAAATTCGCCATATCCGGCGTCATTAATACAGACATCGTTAATTCAGACTGATCATCTGCAAGCGGTAACGCTTGGTTAAATTCGGACATAAATATTAGAACTCAATCATGACAGGAGATTTAATACACTATTATAACTTTTTTCTTGATTATAAAATGTTTAAATCAGAAACAAACTCCAATAATTTCAAGACTTGATAGCTTAAAAGTATCAGAGGAAATCATTCACTCTCAGAAACTATGATAAATTTGCTTAAAATTTATTCATCTTTGACTAAACGAAGCATCTCAGCAGAAATATTATCGTATTTTAACTTTAACGATGCTTGATTCTTGACTTGGATTTCATAGGTTTCATCATAGTTAATTCGTATTATTTCGAATGTAATATCTGAATTTGACGCTAAATAAACAATTTGACCAACTTGAAAAACTGACACACTACACCTTAATTTATATTTCATCTTTTTAAGGGTTAGATAAAGTACTAACCCTCATTTTTATGACCCCAATATAACAATCATTCAATTTATAACAATGATTTTACTTATTTTTTATATATATTTTATGAGACAATTAAGATCTGATTCAATTTAGCAATTTAAACAAACAGCTCTTTTACTATCATCATGGGCAGGATACTGATGAGCATCATATTGTCCTATCGTCCGATGACGTATCTGATCTAATAAACTAACTTTGTTCAATGCTGCAGTCATACCTGCTTGAATCGTATTTTCACGACCCTTAACATCAAAGATATGTGCTTTTTCTCTTAGATCTGGCTGTATCACAATATCTGCATTTTTTAGCTCGTTATACGCGATCTTATTTTGCATAATATTTATATTTTGATTAAACATCCCCCACACATTCGAGGTTTCCGTGTGCTCTGGCTGGGCCAAAATATCAACAGCAATGACAATATCTGCCCCTAATTCTCTCGCCACATTGACTGGTACAGGACTCACTAAACCGCCATCAACATAATCCTTATCAGCAATTTTTACGGGAATAAACATACTTGGAATAGAGATAGAAGCTCTCACTGCTTGCCCAGTATTACCATAGTTAAATACTGTTAAATTTCCATTTTTTAACTCTGTTGCCACCACATACATTGGAATAGGAAGCTGTTCTAAGGGCATAAAGTCCACTTGTTTATTGACATAGTTCTCAACCTTAGCGCCATCAAAAAATCCTTGAATACCAATGTTAAAATCACGTACATCATTGACTTGCATATTTAATGCAACTTCACGTAACGATTTTGCTGATTTTCCACTGGCATATATTGACCCGACTATACTCCCTGCGCTGGTACCAACAATAAAATCAGGCTTGATTCCACGTTGCTCTAAAACTTCAATGACACCAATATGCGCATAGCCTCGCGCTCCCCCACTCCCAAGCACCAATGCAATACTTGGAGCATCAGTTTTCTTATGCTTATTTTTAATGATATGAGATGAAGCATCCACCAAAGGTGTAGACACAGATTTTGAAAGCTGAGCTTTGGCTACAACCTGTTGACAGGCTTGTAAGCCAATCAAAGGTAAGAGGGAAATCAGGAGTACAAACTTCTTCATTGCATCAGAAATTAAAAATCAAAACTGAATGAAAGCATATCATTGACAAGTCGTCTGTATGAATTTTTTATGACAAAAAGCCCCAGATGCGGGGCTTTTTGTACATGACATTTTATTAAGAAGATTTTATGTTAAGCAAAGAATTTTAAAATCATCTGAATTACAGTTGCATTAATTAAGTCAACAAAAAATGCGCCACATAAAGGTACAATGAGGAATGCTTTATGTGAAGGACCATACATATTTGTAATCGCCTGCATGTTTGCAACAGCTGTTGGTGTTGCTCCCATACCGAAACCACAGTGACCTGCTGCAAGAACTGCTGCATCGTAGTTTTTACCCATCACACGGAAAGTGATAAATGCTGCGTACAAAGCCATAGTTAAGGTTTGAGCTGTTAAGATTACAACCAATGGGCCTGCAAGATCAGCCAATTGCCACAACTTAAGTGAAAGAAGTGCCATTGCTAGGTATAACGATAAAGAGGCATTACCAAATACATCAATTGCACGATCGAAGATTTCCACTTTCATGAGACCTTCGAGGATGTTACGCAGGATAACACCACCACCTAATGCCCAAACGAAAGTTGGAAGCTCAAACCAAGTACCTTTACTATAACCTGTCATAAATTCAGCAAATGCCAAACACGCAGCAAATAACCCTAATGTGGTAATCGCATTGTCCGCAGTGATTAAACGAACTTGATTACGGTTTTCAAAAGGCACAAACTCGCCTTGATCATTCGGATTTGCAATTGCATTCGCATCACGTGTATCTTTTTCAACCGAATTCGTCACTGGTGATGAAAGCTGGTGCTTATTAATCAATAATTTCGCTAATGGACCACCAATCAAACCACCAATAATCAAACCAAATGTCGCACTTGCCATACCCAGTGCTAAAGCACCTTGAATACCATGCTCGACTTCTAAAATCTCACCCCATGCACCAGCAGTACCATGACCACCCGTTAAGGTAATAGAACCTGCAATTAAACCAATAAGTGGATCAATACCAAGTAACGTTGCAAGGCTCATACCGACAAAGTTTTGTACGATAATAAATGATGCGACACAGATCAGGAAGATCACCAGTCCCATACCACCTTCTTTGAGTTTGGCGAAGTTTGCACTCAAACCAATCGAGGCAAAAAACACCAACATGAAACTGGTTTGCAATTCACTACTCGTGGTAATGCTGTAACCCCACAAATTGTGAACAATTAACGAAACTATGGCAGCAACCAAACCACCAGCTACAGGCTCTGGGATATTATATTTTTTTAAGAAGTCGATTTTGTTGACAAGAAAACGGCCAAGCAATAAAACTATTACTGCAGCAATTAACGTGTAAAAAGCGTTAAAAGTAAATTCCATCATTAATTCTCAGCAAATACAGATGACTGTTAATTCATATTATGCTTGTTTTTTAATCAATAAGATTTATTTCGAATCTCACATCCAAAAATAAACATATCCTTATTCAATATTGATTATCTAAAAGAATAGATAAAATTTTTAATTGAGTAACAATATATTAATTCCTCGATTTCATTGGATTCAATCTTGTTAATAAAAAACATACACTTTTCAAAATAAATCAGTAGCACAAAACGCACTCTATTCTTAGACATGCGTTTTGCTAGATACAATTGATTTATGGCTCAAACAAACACTTAAATATGTTTTAGTGAACTTAAAATGATTAAGAAATTCCTGATGATCAGGACTGCTCACTGTTTAAGCCGAACATTATGCACTTTTTTTTATATTTCGCATTACTTTTGTTTATTCAATCAGCAAGATTCAGACATTCTTTAGTCTGAACTGATGAATGACAAGTGAATAAAAAAACCGAGACTATGCTCGGTTTTTTTATAGATCATGCTTAGAAGCTGTATTTCGCCATTAGGCCTACACGGTCATCATTATAGCTTTGACCTGCGAAAGTCTCACGCTTACCATTGATATATTCAACACCTAAATCAACAGGTTTCACAGGTGTATAGATAAAGTTAATCCATGCTTGTTGAACAGTTTCATTTGCACTTGGGTTCGCTTTAGCATATCCCGTGCTGTCATCAGCATAGTGTGCGCCATAAGCCAGTGTTGAGCGTAACTGAGGTGAGAACTTATATGTAGCACCAAGTTGGGTTGCAATAAACTCATTTTGTTCAATATTGTTATTTGCATCGACAACATAAGCACTATTTGAGCCATATAAATAGTTGCTGTTTCCTTTTACATAAGACACGTCAGCAGATACTTTGAGTGGTTCGCTAATTTGGTAATTTGTACCGATCGCTACACCAAAACCAGTCTTATCATCACCAGCGGTATCAGATTTATAATTTTCGATTAAGGCACGAGCTGAAGCATTACCTTTACCCTCTGCATAAGCTTGCGTGACTTTTGCAGTTAAAGTTGGAAGACGGTATTTAATACCATCTCCAGTAGAATTACCCTCTTCAGCTGAAATAAATAATTGAGTTGTTGGCGCTAATTTGTGAGACCAACGCACTTGCGGTAAACGGTTTGTTCCGCCACCAATGTTGGTACCAAAATCGATCATTTCTGGGGCATGATTTGACAAGAAGTTTGAAGTAGTTTGACCGAATAACCAATTATTTAGTGTTAAATACGCATGACGAATACGTAATGCTTCATTTGAGCCTGCAAAGTCCACTTCTACTTTACCACCAACGTCTGCCCCTTCTACTTTAGATTTGAAATCTAAACCAAGACGTGTTGTTTTTGCAGTTGCACGTAATTTATCTTCAACTAACGGATTATTACTCGTTCCAACGCTGTTTACAGCATTAAAGTCATTGTCAGCACCTTCAATGATATAGTTCGCATCCCCACGTACAAAACCATATAGATTCACTTCAGCACCTGCTTTAGTTTTCAAGTTTGTAGGCGCTGCTGCTACTGGTTGAGCTTTAACTTCAGCCAATTGTACTTGCTGCTGTTGTTGTACTTGATGTTGCTGTTGAATTAAAGCTTTTAACGCTTCAACTTCTTGGCGTAATTTTTGAATTTCATCTTTTTCAGTCGCTGCTTGTGCAGTAGAAACTGCAAAAGTTGCAACTGCGATTGCTAAACTTTTCTTTAAAAATGTTTGATGTTTTGATTGACTCATTAAAAATCTCCAATTATTTCATCTTGCATCCGTGCATATATGCTTGGTCAACCTGCTGAATCCCAATCACAACGTTTGATTAATTTAAAATAATCAACGATGCACTAAACTGCTTTTTTTTAAATTTGATGAATTGATTAAAATAAATACGTAACATAATGTGTATTCGTTGTAACTTAATCTAGCAACTTATGTTTCATAATTAAATGTTTTTTATTGTCAAAACCAATTTTCTCAATCACAATTTCTGATGATGAATTGAAAAAAGTTTATATCTGTATAATTTATAAAATCTTTATTTAAAAGCATATTCAAAATTATACCTTAGTCGTAGAGACATCATGGATCATCCAAAATTATTCAAATAGGAGTTGCAATGTCCACAGAACATACTCAAGCCGTTGATGAAGTGATCACTGGCCGCCAATCTATACGTGCCTTTTTAGATCACCCCGTAGACACAAAACTTATCCAAGAAATCTTAGAAGTCGCATCAAGAGCACCTTCTGGCACAAATACTCAACCCTGGAAAGTCTATGTGGTGACAGGCGCACGTCGTCAACGTTTAATTGATCAAGTTTGTCATGCACAAATGCAACTTTATCAAAACCCTGAACTTGCTCAACAATACAACGAGACTTTTGCTTATTATCCAGAAACATGGATTTCCCCGTATATCGATCGTCGTCGTGAAAATGGTTGGGGACTTTATGGGTTGCTGGGCATTCAAAAAGGTGAAAAGGATAAGATGGCTGCACAACATCTTAGAAACTATCAATTATTTGATGCACCTGTTGGCATTTTCTTTACCGTGGATAAAGCCATGGGCATTGGCTCTAAAATGGATATTTCCATGATGATTCAAAATGTTATGCTAGCAGCAAAAGCACGTGGTTTAGATACATGCCCTCAAGCGGCATGGAATCATTTTCATCAAATCGTCACTGATGTTCTGGATGCTCCTGCCAACGAAGAACTCGTTTGTGGGATGGCTTTAGGCTATGCCGACCCTGATGCGCTTGTGAATACTTTCAGAACACCTCGAGTTCCAGTTGAAGAGTTTGCTGTTTTCTTGGAAGACTGATTTTTTAAGGATCAAAACGCTCATTCAGTTAGGGTGGTTTTATAAAGACAAACAGTTAATTTCAAGCATATAATCCCTATTTAAATTAGATGAATATTCAACTTATATTCATCTCCCCCTATCCTCTATTCATAAAGGATTCTGGTTTGAACAAATGGCTGATTCAGCTTAAAAAAGCGACCTATAATACTTCATTTATGTATAACCTGCGGATGATCGTCGCTTTCGCAGGTACCGCGTTTATTCCCTATCTGTTAGATCAGCAATTGATGACAATTCCATTAACATTAGGGGTTGTTGCTGCTGGGCTGAGCGACATCGATGATCGCTTCTCAGTACGTATCATGAATCTGATTTATACCTATATTGGTTTCTTTATTGCGGCAGCTTCTGTTCAACTGTTATTCCCATATCCTGTGCTTTTTGCTTCAGGCCTGATCATCTCTTGTATTGGTCTCATTTTACTAGGCTCATTAGGCAGACGTTATGCCACCATCTCATATGGTTGCTTAGTGATTTCTGTCTATGCCATGCTAGGTGTTGATATTTTTGACGAATGGTACATGCAACCCAGTCTTTTGGTGATTGGTGCCATTTGGTATGGGATCTTGTCTACGCTTAGTTTCTTGCTTTTTCCAGCTCGACAAGTTCAAGATCAACTCTCGAAAAGCTATTCTTCACTCGGTGATTTCCTTTTTGCTAAATCCAATCTCTTTGATGTGGATATGACAGGCTATAGCTACCAAAAAAGTATGATCAGCTTGTCGCTGGAAAATGGGAAATTAGTAGGTATCTTCAATGATATGAAAACCACACTCCTTACCCGACTAAAAGGAGACCGTGGTCAAAGTGATACCCGTCGCAGCTTACAATATTATTTTATTGCACAGGATATTCACGAGCGCGCTGACTCTGCGCATATTGATTATCAACAATTAACCAAAGCCTTTGAACATAGTGATATTTTATTTCGCTTCCAACGCATTTTGACACTGCAAGCAAAAGCATGTAAAGATTTAAGTGAAAGCATCTTAAATCGCACAACTTACCAGCATAATCCTCGTTTTGAACATGCATTTAGTAATCTCAGAAAGTCATTAGAAAAAATCCGTGATGAACAAAAACATGATCTTATCTGGGTTAATGCTCTTTTTGCCTTACTCCAGAACTTAAAAGCCATCGATGCTCAATTACGAAATCTTGAAACTGAACGGCATATTAAATTTGACCGCACTAAACATTTAGAAAACCAACTTAAAGATGACGATCTGAAAGGTTGGGAAGATATCGTTTCTCGTATCAAACAAAATTTAACCCCTGAATCCGTTCTCTTTCGACATGCAATTCGTGTTTCCATCGTACTTTTCATCGGATATGTATTTGTTCAAGTCACCAATATCGAATACGGTTATTGGGTACTGTTAACAGCCCTATTTGTTAGTCAACCAAACTTCAACGCCACAAAACGTCGACTCAGACTCAGGATCATGGGAACACTCGGTGGCATTACTCTTGGTTTTGCAATTCTGTATTTCGTTCCTTCTGTTGAAGGTCAACTCTTATTATTAATTGTGAGTGGTGTCCTATTTTTTGAATTACGCAGTAAGCAATATGCGCAAGCCACTGCCTTTATTACGATCTTAGCCTTAATTAATTTCAATTTGGACGGTTTAGGTTTCCAAGCAGCATTTCCTAGAATGTTAGATACTTTAATTGGCTGTGCATTGGCATGGTTTGGGGTAAGCTTTATTTTTCCAGATTGGAAATTCAGACGACTCCCCCATTCAATCAGACGTTCACTCGAAGCTCAATGTCAGTATCTTACTGAAGTCGTACAACAGTACCATCATGGACGTAATAATAGTTTGAACTACCGCGTAGTCCGCCGCACTGCACATAATCGTGATGCGGATGTCGCATCACTCATATCGACATTAGCAACAGAACCTGATTTTGATCCAACGCAAAAATCTCTAGCATTTGAGTTCCTCTGTCTCAATCATACATTTATCAGCTATATTGCTGCGCTAGGTGCACACCGTGAAAAAATTCAAGATCAGTCAACATTAGAACTACTTCAACAAGCGTTAAATGATATCCAAGGTGCTTTTTTACGAGATGAATTCCCTGAGCTAAATCTGACAAATTTGGAGTCCGCGATTCGTGAACGTTTGAATAAAGATGATCAGGATTCACATAAATCATTGATTGTTTTACAGCAACTTTCTTTAATGCTTGGTGTATTAAGACGATTAAGTACCTTAAAACAAAGTTTAAGTCATGAACATGATACTCAATCCAGCGCATTGGCATCACTGTAAATGTTGAATTTTCAAGGCAGTAAATTAGTACAATATACTCCCTGATTGTATTAATTTAATGCTAAACTCTGCTCAGATATACACATTTTGTTAACGAAACTATGACTGCAAAAAACTTATACGCCTATACTTTACAACCCGTTCCTTACGAGGTTACTGAAGCTGAACAACGCCATGCGCAACTCGCAATCTGGCGCAGCACAAATAAAATTGGAACTAAAGCTTGGGCTATTATGGGTGCAATTACTGCGCTTGCAATTTTGGGTCTAATTTTTATTAAAAATTACTCTACTGTATTTTGCTGGGTGGCTTTAGTCTGTGTGCTGACATACTTTTTAGTACGAAAGTTTGGACTAGAATGGTACGCTAAACGCAAAATGAATGAGTTTCCAGTACAAGAAATTACTGGAATTAAATTAGGTGTTCAGCCTCATGGTATCGTGATGCGTCAAAAAATGGGACTACAAGAAGGTGTAGGTTCAATTGGTTGGAAAGATATCTATGAGTGGTATAACACGCCAGATTTCATTTTGGTGAACTTTAAAGTTAAAGGTCAGCAAGGCGCTTATATCTTGCCAAAACGAATGAACAGCAAAAACTTCTCTTTCGAGACCATCCGTAAACATCTTAAAGAAAGCGTAGGTGAGCCAAAATCACTGTAAATACGGCTTTATATTAAAACCTCCGACTTTGGAGGTTTTTTTATCACAATTTTTTATATGAGAATGAGAATAAATATTATCTTCAAATACATTCCACTTTTTTTGAGTTAGGTTATAATCGCACCATTCAAAAATTCCAATTCACTCAGACCCTTATGTTCAAGAAAATATTTTTCCAGTTACACTGGTTTTTCGGAATAACAGCAGGCCTTATTTTGGCACTTATGGGTGTCACTGGGGCAATATATTCTTATGAGCAGCAAATTATCAAGCTGATCAATCAGGAAAGTTATACAGTTGTTGCTGAACAACGCCCAAAATTAACACCAGCTGAAATTTATCAACATTTCCAGCAGGAGCATCCTGACCTTAAAATCAATAGCATTACGATTGCTGCTCAACCTACTGACTCATCAAGTATCAATGTTGCGAAGGAAGGCGAACGTCGTGGTTTGACCATGATGATCAATCCCTACAGTGCTGAATTACTACCTGAAATTAAAGGTCGAAAATTCTTCGCATTCGTACAACAACTACATCGTAACTTGACAGTCGGACCAGTTGGAAAACAAATTACCGGTGCATGTACACTGATTCTTATTTTCTTTGTCCTCAGTGGCTTATATCTACGTTGGCCGAAAAAACACAGTTTCAAACAATGGTTTTCAGTTAAACCCAAATTAAAAGGTCGAAACTTTATTTGGGATTTACACGCAGTCGTTGGAACATGGGTGGCCATTTTCTATCTCATGTTGGCTTGCACAGGTTTATATTGGTCATATGACTGGTGGCGCAACGGCATGTTTAAAGTGCTTGGTGTTGAGCGCCCGCAACCCCAAATGCAAGCGGGAGGTCCTGGTTCAAATGCTGGACCAAATGCTCAACGTGAAGGACGTGAAGGACGTGAAGGACGTGAAGGACGTGAAGGACGTGAAGGACGTGAAGAGCGTAAATCACTCCAAACAGAACAGATTCACTTTGCGCTCAACCAATCTTGGTCTACGTTTGATCAACAGTTTAAAAATCAATTTTCTTCCGTAACCTTCACCATTCCTAAACGTGCAAACGGTGAATTAGAACTGAGTTTCGTTGATCCTGTTCCGCAACATGAACGTGCTCGTAACAAAGCGACTGTCGACTTAAATACGAATCAATTGAAAGATGTTGAATTGTACGAAGACAAAAAGCTCAATGAAAAAATCATGAGCAGCATGTTACCTGTACACCGTGGCAGCTTCTTTGGTCCTATTTACCAGTTCTTCGCGATGTTAGCTGCACTCGCTATGCCGTTATTCTTTGTGACTGGTTGGATGCTCTACCTCAAACGCCGCAAGCAAAAACAATTGACCCGTGAAGCGAAGCAAAATTTAGCAATGGTTGATGTTGATCCAAATGCCAAACCTTGGCTCATCGCTTATGCAAGTCAAACTGGTGTATCCGAGCAATTGGCTTGGCGTACAGCTTCAATTCTGCAAGCAGCACGCCAACCCGTCACTGTTAAATCAGTGCAAAGCCTGACCACTGATGAGCTACAAACAGCATCTCAAATTCTAGTGGTCGCGAGTACTTACGGTACAGGTGAAGCTCCAGACTTAGCTGCAAGCTTTGAAAAGAAATTGATGTCTCATCCACTGAATCTAAGTCATGCTCAATTCGCAGTTATGGCACTTGGTTCACGTGAATATCCTGACACTTATTGTAGTTTTGGTCATCGTATTTATGACTGGTTCAGTGCATCTGGTGCAACTCCGCTCTTTAATGTGATTGAAGTGGACAATGCCAATAACCAAGATATTCAAAATTGGACAGATGCACTCGCACAAGCTGCTCAATTGGAATTAGCAACACTATCTATTGATAAAGTCTTTGATCAATGGAAACTTCAAAAACGTACACTGCTCAATCCAAACAGTTTGGGTCAACCTGCTTATAATTTAGAGCTTGAGTCTGATCACGACGCGATCTGGCAAGCTGGAGATATTGCAGAAATTCAACCAGGCAATAGCATTGAACATATTCAAGCATTTTTACAACAACACAACTTAGATGAGGCTTTAGTTCTCGCAACTACAGGTCAAACCTTAGTTGAAAGCCTGTGGAATAAAAATTTAAATAGCGAGATTCAGCCATTTAATACAGCTGAAGAACTCGTTGAGCAGCTTGAAAACTTACCTACTCGTGAATATTCGATTGCTAGTATTCCAACTCAAGGCATGATGCGATTGGTGGTACGTCAACAACGTGATGAACAACAGCAACTCGGCTTAGGCTCAGGCTGGTTAACACATCATGTTGCGGTTGGTGCTCAGGTACAACTTCGTATTCGAACCAATGAATCATTCCATTTAATTGATGATAATCGACCGATTATCTGTATCGGTAACGGGACAGGAATCGCAGGGCTAATGAGCTTAATTTCAGCTCGCGTACGCTTAGACTACACTGACAATTGGCTCATCTTCGGTGAACGCCAACGCGAACATGATTTCTTTTATAAAGAAACAATCGAAGCTTGGCAAAATACAGCGATGTTAAAGCGTATTGATCTTGCGTTCTCTCGAGACCAACCAGAAAAAGTCTATGTACACCATATTCTGCGTCAAAATGCGGATGAAGTCGTTAAATGGATTCATCAAGGTGCTGTAATCTATGTGTGCGGCAGTATCAATGGTATGGCAAGCGATGTTGATCTAGCCTTAATTGAAATCTTAGGTGAAACTACTGTAGATGAATTAAGACAAGCTGGTCGCTACCGTAGAGACGTTTATTAACACGGTTATTATGATCAAACCCGAGCACGATTTTTATTTAATCTGCTCGGTTTTTTTATGCGCTATACTTTTTCGCATTTCCCACTAGTGATGATATCGAATGTATATAAGGATTTTAAAATTTTTCGCTTGGTTAATAGCATTGATACTATTAATCGATGGAATCATTTTAATCAGTCAAAATAAAATTCATTTAGGTACTGTACTTCCAGCATTTATTGGCATAATGATTATTGTATGTCTGTTTTTTAATAAGAAAATCCAACACTACCGTTTGAATCATTCTAACTTTAACTTGTTTTGGAAAATGGGATGGACAATTTTTTCCATCTGGTTAATCAGCTTGGCTATTTTTTTTTATTTTTTAGCTAAATCAAATCATTCCCCCATCATGAATACACCACCTGATGCGATTATTATTTTGGGTAGTGGTTTAATCAATAACCAACCCTCCCCAACGCTTCAGGCTCGATTAGACCAAGGTGCAACGATCGCCGCTCAATATTCCAGTAGTTCTATTATTGTAACTGGCGGTTTAGGTTTTGATCAGAAAATTACTGAAGCTGCAGTGATGAAAGCATATTTGATCGACAAGTATCGTATTCACCCACAGCGTATATTTGAAGAAAGTCAAAGCACCAGCACCGAACTCAATCTAAAAAACAGTGTTCCGCTTCTAAACAGAATAGGCTTAAACCAAGATAGTCATATTGTGGTTGTCACCAGTGATTTTCATACCCCACGTGCTGCAGCCATTGCCCGATTTCAAGGTTATACCCAAATCACATCAGTCAGTGCTGAAACTCCTTTAACCACACGATATAACGCATGGCTTAGAGAATATTTTGCTTATATTAGTGGCTGGATCTTAAAAGAATACTAAATTTTTTATTTATCATGTATTCGGATTTTTCGAGGAGAAGGAACCCCTTCTCTATTTAATTTTTCAGGTTGATCGATCGATAACTGGTATAGATAAGCTTTTAGGTCAATTAGAAATTGTCGCCCCGATACCAAAACATTTTGACCTTCTGGCATCAAGTTCAGTGACAAGTGAGTATTATGTTGTCGAATATAAGGAACAACTTGTTCAATAAATGGTATCAGTTGGATTTCCTCCACATGATATTTTTCCCACTTATCACGAACCAATAATTGTGCCATTCCTTTACTTTGCCAAACAGCAAGCGTGCGCTGACCAGATGGAGTGGAGCACAATGCCCAACCATCATTATATAAACTATAAACTTTAGCCTGAGCTACAATTGTTTCCATAAATTGTTGGTATTGTTCTTTTGGAGAGACAACTGTAGAGGCAATAGAGGTACTTGAAGGCTTACGCTGGTATGGATTTCTCATAATTCTATTATAAACATGAATTCATCATATTTTATATAAATTATAGAAACTTAAAAGACTTTTTATAGAAAGAATATGGTGGGCGCTGACGGGATCGAACCGCCGACATTCTGCTTGTAAGGCAGACGCTCTACCAACTGAGCTAAGCGCCCTTGAGGAATAAAAATAGCACCGCTATTTTTAAGATGCAAGAAAGAAATCTTGCTGATTTAAACCATTATATCTAGACAAGGGATCTAGAAAATGGCGCAGCGGACGGGACTCGAACCCGCGACCCTCGGCGTGACAGGCCGATATTCTAACCAACTGAACTACCGCTGCAACGGCAACTGCTTACGCAATTAGGGTCATATAAGCTTTTCAGCTTGAATATGGTGGGCGCTGACGGGATCGAACCGCCGACATTCTGCTTGTAAGGCAGACGCTCTACCAACTGAGCTAAGCGCCCTTATTAGGCTTTGATTTTTAGGATGGCGCAGCGGACGGGACTCGAACCCGCGACCCTCGGCGTGACAGGCCGATATTCTAACCAACTGAACTACCGCTGCATCACAAAAAATCTGGTGGGCGCTGACGGGATCGAACCGCCGACATTCTGCTTGTAAGGCAGACGCTCTACCAACTGAGCTAAGCGCCCTTAATAAGGTCATTACATAAAATGGCGCAGCGGACGGGACTCGAACCCGCGACCCTCGGCGTGACAGGCCGATATTCTAACCAACTGAACTACCGCTGCACTTATGTAATATCTCTATTAAAGTACAAACAATCTATTAAGTTTAAAGTGGCGCAGCGGACGGGACTCGAACCCGCGACCCTCGGCGTGACAGGCCGATATTCTAACCAACTGAACTACCGCTGCACTAAAACTTAACGTAAAGGCTTGGTGGGCGCTGACGGGATCGAACCGCCGACATTCTGCTTGTAAGGCAGACGCTCTACCAACTGAGCTAAGCGCCCTTTACGACTTCATCGTTTGTGTGGTGCATTATAGAGAATCCTCAGATACTGTCAAACGCTTTTCTACAGGTTTCTCAGTTTTTCAGTTTGAATGATTAAAAAATAGATCATTTCTCTTGAAAAATCGCTTTTTTGTCTATTATTTGCCTGATTGGAGATATGTTTTTATTTTTATTCAAAGTTTTTATCACAACACATTTTACGATTCTGATTTAAATTTGATCCAATTCGATCTCTTGTTCTGAAATATAGACTAAAGCGCCTTCGTCCAATATATCAAATAGCTCAATGACATCTGCACTGTGCATTCGAATACATCCATGTGATTTAGGAATACCTAAAGGTTCTGACTCTGGCGTACCATGAATATAGATATATCGATTATAGGTATCACAACCCTCCCCTTGATTAAAACCAGGTTCTAAACCTGCTAACCAAAGAATTCGAGTTAGAATCCAGTCACGTTCTGGAAATTGGTCACCAAGTTCCACATCATAGATCTCCCCAGTCCAAATTCGTGCTTTAAAAACAGCATTGATTGGGTGGTCATCGCCAATTTTTTGTTCAATGCGATGCCATCCTCTTGGTGTTTTACCTGAATTTTCCTGTTCACCTATACCGTTCAATCCAGTAGACACCAAATAGCTTTTTTTCATACGTGGTATATATAGAACTTGTTTCGCCATATCAATCAGGATATCCGCCTGACTTAGGGTATAACTTTCAAGATTTGGGTTCATACAAAACTCAGCGTTAAATTATTTTTAATCATTTATTTAAACAATATTTTTTGATTCAGGTCTTAACCACAACCAAATCGCGACAATTAGCATGGTGAGATTCGTAAAAATTTTTACTAAATCAGGAGCATTGGTATAAAGCATAAGAATACCGCTGATCAACATCATCATCGAGGCGAGCCATTTTGCTTTGCGTGGAACCGTGCCATGCTCACGCCAATTTCGCAGTGTTGGTCCATATTTAGGATGATTGAGTAGCCAATCATCAACCTGTGGCCAACCTTTTGAAGCAGCCCATGCGGCAAGAATTAAAAAGACTGTGGTTGGCAATCCTGGCAATAGCGCACCAATAAAACCTAGAGTCACAAAAATAATGACCAAGCTCCGCCAAAACACGATTTTCATACCGCAACTCATTCAGTTGAATCTCACTAGTATATATGCTTTTGTGGTAGTGTCTGATTGTAAATTTATTTTCAATTTTGAATTCTAGTTGGAGAAACGGTGCAATCTGATTTTTATGAGCCATGGCAGAACTTTCATCATACAATTGTACGTCAACTGGCTTTTGTCATCGCAAGTCCTAATATTATTCGTTTTGCGCCTAAAGAATTAACGATCGTTCATCCTTTTGAATTGCACCATAAACAATTTTGGCAAACTCAGTACGAAAAATATATCTCCAGACTGCATGATCTAGATCAAAACCCACAAGAGCTGATTGATTTTATTCAGCAACTTAAAAGTACGCGTCTAGGTTTGCGCTTTGAATATTTAATGTGGTTCTGGCTGCAAGATGATCAACGCGATCAAGCTGATTTTTCGCTGTTAGATCACAGTGTTCAAATCATTGACGGCCGCCATACTTTGGGTGAAATTGACTTTGTGATATTAAATCATCACACCCAAGAAATTGAACAATGGGAAGTTGCACTGAAATTTTATTTAGCAGAACAAGACTTTCAACTTCAACATTGGTACGGATTAAATCGAAGCGACACTCTATTTAGAAAGCTCAATCATTTTACGCAAAAGCAATTTCAATTTACTGAAGCCAATACTTATAAAATTGATCGAAAAATTGCGGTGATAAAAGGTCAACTCTACTTTCCGTATCATACCGAACTTCAAACCTTACCTAACTGGGTCAGCCCACATCGTCGTATAGGCACATGGGGACATCAATTACGATCATCTTTTTATCGACTGGAAAGACAGGAATGGATTTGTCCGAATGCAAGTCAGACTTCAAATGAAGCACATTGGTGGAGTAATGGGCTTTATCACAATGTACAAACAAATCAGTTTTATATGTACCGTCAACCAGCTTTAAAGCTCCCTTACGTGTAGTTCGTGTAATAAAAAAATGTATCGAATACAATTAATAACATTCTGATAATAAAACTCTCATATTCTTCTAAATGATTAATTTTTATTCTGATTAAGCATCAAAATAATTTACAATCATTGGAGATAATGATGAAAAAAGTATTAGCCGCTTCATTCGTAGTTGCATTTGTATTAACTGGTTGTAATACATTCAAAGGTTTTGGACAAGACGTTTCAAAAGCTGGGGAAACTGTAACAAATACTGCTGAAAAAACTTCAAACGAAATTCGTAACAACTAATTCGAAGTTGAAGCTAAAAGCCCTATTTTTTAATAGGGCTTTTTTTATTTAAATTTGATTCCCTTGAATGATTAATATTTTGCATCAAATTCAACATACTTTATGATAGTTCGACTTTGACCAATTCGATTTCTTTCCATGACCCAATCTGCAACACTCGATTTAAGCTTACAATTACTTCGCCAACCTTCAGTGACTCCAGTCGATCATAACTGTCAAAATATTATGGCTGATCGATTATCAAAGATTGGTTTTAACATTGAAAATATGCGTTTTGAAGATGTTGATAACTTATGGGCTCGTCGCGGGACTGAATCACCTGTGTTTTGTTTTGCGGGTCATACTGATGTTGTTCCTACAGGCAATCTAGAAGCGTGGAACTCCGATCCATTCGCCCCAGAAATTAGAGATGGAAAGTTATACGGGCGTGGCAGTGCAGATATGAAAACGGCGTTGGCAGCCATGGTAATTGCCTCTGAACGTTTCGTTGCTAAGCATCCAGACCACAAAGGTTCGATTGCTTTTTTGATCACTTCAGATGAAGAAGGTCCATCTATCAATGGAACAGTGAAAGTTGTAGAAACTTTAGAAGCACGCCAAGAAAAAATGACATGGTGTTTGGTCGGTGAACCGTCAAGTACGAATACTTTAGGTGACATTGTTAAAAATGGCCGTCGTGGGTCTCTCAATGCCAATTTAACCGTGAAAGGTAAGCAAGGGCATGTGGCCTATCCACATTTGGCAATTAACCCAATTCATACAGCCTCAAAAGCAATTGCTGAATTATGTGAGACAGAATGGGATCAAGGCAATGAGTATTTCCCTGCAACGTCTTTCCAAATCTCGAATATTTCTGCTGGAACGGGTGCAACCAATGTTGTGCCTGGCACGATGAACTTATTATTTAACTTCCGTTATTCTACAGAAGTTACTGCTGATGAATTAAAAGCACGTACACATGAAATTTTAGATCGCCACGGCGTTGAGTATGATATCGAGTGGACACTATCAGGTTTACCATTCCTTACCCCTGTTGGAGAGCTCGTCAATGCTGCCAAAAAAGCGATTTTGGATGTGACTGGCACGACAACAGAATTATCAACCAGTGGTGGTACATCAGATGGTCGCTTTATCGCACCAACTGGAGCTCAGGTACTCGAACTGGGAGTACTTAATGCCACGATCCACCAGATTAATGAGCATGTTGAAATCGCACATTTGGAACCTTTGGCTGAAATTTATGAAAAAATCTTAATTGAGCTATTGGCATAACATTAAAATTTAAGAGCAATGAAATATAAAAAAGGATGCGAATGCATCCTTTTTTAATTCGCTTAAAATACTTTAATCCTGTTTTAAAAGCTGATTGATCTGCTCAATCAACACTGCTTCTTGGAAAGGTTTACCCATATAAGCCGATACACCAAGTTCAAGAGCATGTTGTTTATGCTTATCCCCCACTCGTGAAGTGATCATAACCACAGGTAAGTTCTGCAAATGTGGTTGATTTCTCAGCCATTGCATTACTTCAAAACCATCCATTCTTGGCATTTCAACATCAATTAACATTAAGGCAGGTGTTGAATGCTGTAAATATTCAAGTGCTTCAATGCCATCTGTAGCTGTGACAATCTGGTAACCATAACGCTCAAGTAGTTTAGATGTCACTTTTCGAACTGTGACCGAATCATCAACCACTAAAATCGTAGGTGCCTCATTGTCATGTTTTAAATTTGAGAGCTTCGACTCTGGATGTACAGACCAATCCTGCTGAGTGAGATATTGAACCACACGATTTACATTTAAAATTGGGCAAATTTCTCCACTGCCCATAATGGTTACACCGCTGAGATAATCAATTTGATGGATAAGCCTCCCAGTCTGTTTCACAATAATTTGTGAATTAGTTCCTAAGACTTCATCAACGAATAAAGCCACAGGTTGAGACTGGTGCATATTCACCAAAATCACTGGAACTTTTTGGGTTTCTGAATATGGTGAGTTTCTTTTTATATTTTGATTTAACAACACGAAGTCAGCCAAATCGTTTAATTGATAACTTGCTTCATGCACCCTCAACAACTGACTCTGTTGTTTCGCATGATTTAAATCATGTCTATCGATCATTTCAACACGTTGTATTTGATGTAACGGTAAGGCAAAGAATTGATCTGCAACTTTTACCATCAACGCTTCAGTAATAATTGAAGATTTAGGAATTCTGATTTCAAAACAAGTTCCTTGTCCTCTTTCCGAAGTAACATGAACATGCCCACCCAGTGCCTGTATTTCACTTTTTACGACATCTAAACCGACACCACGTCCTGAAACCGTTGTTAATTTTGCAGCAGTGGTAAAGCCTGGTCTAAAAATCAATTGTAATAGTTCAGTTTCAGAATATTCCCGTTCAGTATTGAGCCAACCAAATTCAACAGCTTTTTGCTTAATCTCTTGTGAATCAATTCCTCGACCATCATCCTTGATCAAAATACTCAGCTCATTGTGATGATTCACCAGTGTCAGTTGCATGACTGCTTGTTCAGGTTTATTTAATTTCAACCGCTGTTCTGCTGACTCAATTCCGTGATCAATCGCATTACGCAGAATATGCTCAAGTGAGGTGATCAACTTTTCAAGAATACTACGATCTAATTCGATGTCTGCATGTTCAATCTGTAACTGAACAGATTTATTCAGATTCATCGAAAGTTGCTTGCATAAGCGTTCAAGACGCATTTGTATCGTCTTGAATGGCACGACACGAGTACGCATCAACGAGTGTTGGATGTTGTTTTGTATTCTTGCCTGCTGAATCAATATACTTTCTGCAGACTGAAGCTTTTCGTGCAGAGTGTTTCTGATATCTAACAAGTCTGATGTTGACTCTGATATTGATTTTGAGAGTTGATTAAGTGATGAATATTGATCCATTTCTAAGGGATCAAATCCATGCTCGGCGGAATTATGTGATCTACGTTGTAATAAAATTTGGGATTCTAATTCCCCTTCCATCCGTCTCAATTGTGAAGTAAGGCGCTGAATGGTTTGATCCATTTCTACCAAATTTGACCGATATGATTTTAATTCTACTTCGACTTGCGAACGTTGAATCAAATCCTCCCCAATCAAATTAAGGGTTGCTTCAATTACAGCAGTAGAGACTGAAAGTGTCTCGTTCGCTACGGCAGATTGCACAAACTTTTGCAAATTACCACTCATTGGAGGCGGTAAAACACTCTCCTTAGCGTTAGATGGTTCAGTCTGATGTGAGTTTTGCTGAATGGAAGAAGAGTCAAACTTTGATGAATTATTATGCGTAGTGACTAAATCACTTAAATTGGTTTCAAGGTCCGCTGATAAAGTTGAATGAATACTAAAATCTGAAGACATGTGGTGAGTGATATCATTTTGCATCGAATGTACTAAGTTCAGCTTCGAGTCACCACCCTTAAGATTGAAATGTCCAAGCTCAATTAAACCCTGAATAAGCCTTAATGCCTGTTCTATCGGATAATCAACAGACTCAGTTTTAATGATTTTGACACGCCGTACCAAATCCTGCTGTAAGGCTTTAATCAAAATAATGAAACTTTTTATATCAATGTGTTGCTCTGAAATGAGTTGAAGATATACAGATTCAAGCTCATGGATTAGATTTGCAAAGTAATCTGCTTGCAACATGTATGCACCACCTTTCAACGTGTGCAGTTGCCGCATAATTTTTTGGATACACGTAGCATCTTCTTGATACTCTAACCATGTATTGAACAAGTCTTCGATTTGAGACAAAATTTCTTCCGCTTCCTCGACAAAAAAACCACTTACTTCGCGATCTAAGCCCTGTTTTGCTTTCGCTGAATCTTTGAGTGCGTAATCTATATTGAGTAATGTCAGAATTGTTTCATCTAAGGATCGAGCAGATACTTCGCTCTCCTGCTCTATAGTACCACTACAATTCGATTGATTGGAAAAACTGAAGTATTCATGATTAAGTTGTTTTAAATCATCTAATAGTTGCTGAGAAGCCTCATTATTTTGAGCCAATTGACCTATAGCAAGTTCATCAAATATTTCTAAGAGTTTTTCATGCCCTTGTTGTAAAACTCGGTGGACATTTGAGTAGGCAATTGAATTCGGTTCTCTTGCAATGTTGGAGTGAATTGAACTCAAAATTTCTGAAATTTTTCGAAGGAGATCAAAATCAACTTTAATGGCAAATTTAGCAATTGAACTGAGTTGTTGACTCAGTAAGCTCGAACGTTCAGTAGCACGTGTAGAGCTAACGAGGTTAGAAATACCATCTTGTACAAAGGTATCGATAAGAAAAACATCTTCTACACCCAAATCTACAATTTTCTTGAGTAACTCTTGCGGATCAAGATTTGGATCGTTCTGTGTAATCTGTTCTGAGAAGTCTCTCAATGCGATTAAAAAAGTATGCTCTAATGCCTGAAACTGTTGTTGTCTCGTTACGTTGTCACCTGTTGTTTGCAAGCTTTCTAAGTAATACTGGATTAAATCAATATACTGCGTTGTGAGCGCTTGCAATTCTTTATTGTTGGTATCAAGAAATGGATTACGTTGTATTATTTTTTCGAATGACTGACTCAATACTTCAATTTTCTCAAGTCCAACAATTGCAGAACTCCCCCTGAGAGAATGGACAACACGTGCGAGCGCATCCACCTGAAATTGTTGATTGGATTTATCCAACATATCTTGCAGGGATTTCAATTGTTCTGAAGCTTCAGCATAAAAACTTTGCAGAACCTCGTTATCCCATATTTGAGTATTCTCAATTGTGGCTGCTGCTGAGAGTGAATTTGAGTCATTCAAACAATGACATTCAATCCTGAAATCTAGATCTAGCTGTGTGAGATGAGCGTTGATCGCCAACAAAGGATGCAATGATTGATCTATGATATTTGAATGTTCTAATTGCCGACCTAAAAGCAATAGAGGTTTAACATCTAATTGAATCGCTTGTTTCACTGTTAAACTAGGCACAATGATGTAGCGATATATACGAGAGATCAGCTCAACATACTCAAGGACCAGTTGACTCCATGAACGTTGCTGATCAAGCCTAATATTCAGTATTGTCTCAACGGTCCATGCAAGCTCAGAAACTGAGTTGAATCCAAGCATTCGACCTGAACCCTTTAAGGTATGAAAATTACGGCGCAATGCTTGCCAAATATTTACCTGTTCTAAACCATTCGATAAGACTTGAAGATTTTCTGATATTTCTAGAAGTAATTCCTTAAGCTCTTCAGCAAAGGTGGTAATAAGCTCCTCATCTTCAAAATTTGATTCATCCTGAGGAAGCTGCATATCTATATATGCACGATAGAGTGCTTCTGAAAGATATAATTGTATTTTATTAGGATTATTATTTTTCATGGCTCAATCACTCAGGTAATTTAAAGTTTGCAACTGATTTCCTTAAAGAATCAGCCATTTGAGTGAGTTCTGCTATAGATTGTGCAGTATCTAAGGTTGAAGCATGATTTTCTCGTGTGACATCTTGCACAAGCGACATTGTTTTCGCAATTTGACCCGCAGCAGCTGACTGAACTTTTGAGGATGCTGAAATATTCGCAATCAGTTGAGCCAACTGTTTTGAAATCAACTGAATATCTGCAAGTGCTGCTCCCGCATCTTGAGCAAGTCCAGTCCCCTTAACCACCTCAGAAGTTGTTTGCTCCATAGAGCGAACGGCCTCATGCGTATCTAATTGAATATTTTTTACCAATATCTCAATATGTTTGGTCGCAGCAGTTGAACGTTCAGCTAAACGCTGCACCTCATCAGCAACACTAGCGAAACCTCGTCCAGCATCGCCTGCCATTGCGGCTTGAATGGCTGCATTTAAAGCCAACAGATGCGTTTGCCCTGCAATGTCTTCAATGGTTGCAACAAAGTTTCCAATCTCTTGAGTAGATTCACCCAGCCTTTTAATTTTTTTAGATGTTTCTTGAATCTGCCCTCGTATTTGATCCATTCCATCTATTGATCGTTCAACCACTTCCCCACCCTTCGCTGCGATAAGTACAGCACGCTGAGCAACTTTTGCAGATTGCGCTGCATTTTCATAAACGTGATCAATTGAGTCCGCCATGTCATGAATGGCGAGCGATGTATTTTGGATTTCACGAGCTTGCAGCTCTGAAGATTGCGCCAATTGTGAACTCATGTGCTGAGTTTGATGAATATATTGGGTAACTTGTTGAGAAGCCTGATTAATTCTCATCACCAAATCACGCAAATGATCTATCGCTACATTAATTGAATCCGCGATTGTCCCCGTAAAATCTGCAGAAACCGCAGCATATTTGGTCAAGTCGCCTTCAGCTAAATCCCCAATTTCATCTAAAAGCCGATAAATCGCGGTTTGATTCTTCTTATCTTTATCCACCAGTTCCATTAAACGCAGACGATCTTCTTGGCTTCTCAAAATAAAAAGTTTAATTACAGCAAAGGTGAAGCTCGATAAACTAATCAACAATAAAAGTGACAGTAAAATCAGTAACCACGTAGAACCTGTGCGAATTTCATTGAGGGCTACTTGAATTTTTTGTAACTGAGACTCCGTGATATTGCTTTGAGACTCTAACCACAGTCGATCTACTTCATTTAAAGCTGGACTATAAAAATAAACTGATTTTACATTTTCAAGTTGTGAACTAAAAATAAGCTGAGAGTTTTTGAGAATCTGTAATGTGTAATCTGTAGGATTATCCTCAAACTGTTGAGTCTGAATAATCATCATTTGATTGAGATATTTCAGTTCCCCCACCCCACGACTTTGCTCCACCGTACGTGGGAGATTAAACATAAGAAACAATAAAATCAGAAAAGCACAAACGAGGCTAATAATAGCCATGATTAAATAAGACTTCGTTTGGGCAGATTGCCCAAACAGCTCTGAAAACTGTTCAAGTTTTAACTTAAGTGAAGCTTTCCATCCCTGTGTGTTGGAATCTGAATCATTCACATTCCGACTGGTCTTTTTTAACCGTAAACTCACTCAGCTCCCCCAAAAAACTATTGCTGACTAGACATTAAATTGAATTAGATGTGAACATATGCTTTAGGCGATCATGCTCATATAACTGACTCATCATCAGCACAGCTACAGGTGTTGAATGATCGAGAAAATAACCTTGGCAAAATAATCTATATGGTTCTGCGATCAAATCCGAACCGGCGCTATAGGTATTATTCTTATAATGTTTTACACCGAGGACTTCATCCACAAGTAATCCAACACAGTCTTGCCCCACGTTAAAACATAAAATTTTAACATTAGCGTGTAGTTGTGTGGTTTTACCCAAAGCAAATTGCTTTAGATCTAATACGGTCAGTACTCGACCTCGCAAATTCGCCAAACCTAAATACCACGGCGGCGTAAGTGGTAAAGAAGTAATGCTCAGTAAAGGGCTAACCTCCGCAATATCACCAAGTGGGGTAATAAATTGCTGCTGCTCAACTTTAAAACATACACCAGACCAGAGGTCCTGATTTTGCACATCACGGTACTCATTTACTTGAGCCGAATTAGCATTACTGGCTTGCGTTAACCAGTGTTGTTGATCACTTTCATCTTGAGTGATCATGCTGTGCCTGTATTTAAATATTGCTGAATAACATCAAGTAATCTTGATTCATCTACAGGTTTGATCAGGTAGTCGACCGCGCCTTGTCTTTTGCCCCAAATTCGATCCGTATCCTGATCTTTGGTACTGACAATGACAACTGGAATATGCTTCGTTACATCAGCTCTTGCAATTTGCCGAGTTGCTTGAAATCCATTCACACCAGGCATCACCACATCCATAAGTACAAGATCTGGTTGCTCTGCTTGCGCTAAGGTAACACCATCTGCACCATTGGTTGCTTCTAGCACTTCATAGCCATTTTTGGACAGAATTTCTTTAAATCTAAACATTTCTGTTGGAGAGTCATCTACCACTAAGATACGTGTCATATTTTGTTTTCCCAGTACTTAACGTGAAGCGACAAGTTTACGAATCGCATTCAATAGCTCATCTTTACTGAATGGTTTCGTGAGGTATTCATCAGATCCAATAACTCGTCCTTTTGCCTGATCAAACATACCATCTTTACTGGATAACATGACCACTGGAATATGTTGGAAATTTTGTGAGTTTTTTAACAATGCGCACGTTTGATACCCATCTAAACGCGGCATCATAATATCTACAAAAATAATATCAGGTCGAGTTTCAGCAATTTTAGATAATGCTTCAAATCCATCTACTGCAGTTACAACGTCATATCCTTCACGCTGTAATAAAGTTTCTGCGGTCCGACGAATCGTTTTTGAATCATCAATGACCATCACTTTAATATTTTGCAGATTATCATCCATTGAATGATCCTTCCTGAGATGAGATTTAAAGAAAAATGAAGCGCTTAATTTAGAGAATAACCATTATTTTCTAACATAACATTACATTGATTTTCAATGCAGTTGAGTACTCGCGGAGAGATTGTGTCACAAAGCTTCAGAGAATTTAAGGGTGAATCAGATTAAGCGTAAATTATTTAACGGTTTATATTTATAAATTTACCAGAACCACATAAAATGCTTGTTATTAAAAGCAAAAATTAAAAAATTGAATTGATATCACGGGGGCCGATTCCAATGTTTAATCTTTCGCACAAATCAAGAATTGGGTTAAAGCATCTTCATCATAAAACATTCTTAGTGATCATAATGACATTTGGTTTATGTATCAGTGAAGCAATTGCTAATACCACAGTGACCAAACCGTCTTGGTATCGTTATTATGATAAAAATGGCGTAGCTAATATTAGTAGCTCGGTAACACCCGAGCATATTCGTCATGGTTATGAAGCACTTGACCGTAATATGCAAGTGATTAAAAAAAATCGACCTTATGATGCCGATAAAGAACAGCAACAAAGTGCTGTACGTACGCAACAAGCCAAACAACATGAACAAGATTTACGCTTAAAACGCGCTTACGGTTCTAGTAAAGTGGCTGCGAACAAACGTGATGATATGTTGAAAAACATCAACCAACAAATCACCTTTCAAAAACAACAGTACCAACAACTGGAGCAAGATCGAATATTGTTTAAAAAGCAGGAACAGACCTATATCAAGAAAGGGAACCCTGTCCCTAAAAACTTACAAGATCGAATCACTTATAATGCACAGAATATGAGTAATATCCAAAAAAATATTGAATCTTTACAAACAAACTATCGAAATACTCAGTCACAATACGACAATATTATCAAGCGCTTAAAAACTCTTGAATAAAGAAGAGTTTGTCTGAATGGAAAGGAATTATCACATGCCGAATGCGACTCGACACAGCAGTCAGTTTAAGAAATATCTCGTATTAGGAACGCTGTGTACGAGTTGTCTTTTAGCCGCTTGTCAAAAAAATGACGAAAGTGTACAGCCAACCTCATCTACCCCTCAAAAAATTGAATTAATACAACAGGACTTAGTCAAAGTTGAAAATGGGGTCTCAAATCTGAAATTTGCTTTCACAGGCACCATACGCGCTGTGAATCAAAGTACAATTCAAGCGCAAGTGACTGCCACTGCTAGTCAAGTCTCTGTACAAGTCGGTGAAAGGGTGATTAAAGGACAAGTCTTGGTACGTTTAAATAATCAAGATAATGCAGCCCGACTCGCACAAGCTCGCGCTAATCTTGCTTCTGCACAAGCGCAGGCACAACAAGCTGCAAATATGGTCACTCGAAAAAAACGACTTTATGATCAAGGATTTGTTTCTAAGGTTGAATATGAACAAAGTCAAGTTGAGCATAAAGCTCAACTCGAAACTGTACGAGCTCAGCAAGCAAATGTGGATATCGCACTGAAAGCCGATGCTGATGGATTAATTCGTAGCCCCATTTCTGGCGTGATTACCAAACGTCAAGTTGAACCTGGTCAAACCGTTTCAATGGGTCAAACACTATTTGAAATCGTAGATCCACAAAAATTAGAGATTCAAGCAAAACTCCCTGTCGAATCTCAACATGCGCTCAACATTGGAAACAACATTGAATATAAAATTCAAGGGACTACCCAAAATTATACTGCCAAGTTAACACGCATTTCCCCAATGGCCGATCAAATCAGTCGTCAGGTTGAGTTTTTTGCTCAACCAAATGAATCAATCAATTCACTGAGTATTGGTGCTTTTGTCGAAGGTTTCATTTTAGATGACAAACAAATTCAGGGGCAAAAAGTTCCGCTTGATACTATTCAAGATGCAGATGGCAAACCTTATCTGTGGATCATCCGTGATCAGAAAATTCAGAAAGCCAATATTCGAATTCTGGATCGACAACCCAACGAGAATATTGCAATGATCAGTGGTCTTCAGCCAACGGATTACATCAGTAGAATTAAGTTTAATAATGATGACTTAAATAAAACAGTCTCAATTGCTTCAAAGTAAGACAGGATCTGAACTATGTGGTTAACTCGAATCAGTGTGAAATATCCTGTCTTTACGATCATGATGATGCTATGCCTGATGGTATTGGGCTTATCATCATGGCAACGAATGGGAGTTGAAGAATTCCCTGATGTCGATTTCCCATTTGTGGTCGTGTATACCACTTACCCAGGTGCTTCTCCTGAAACTGTTGAATCTGAAATTACCAAAAAGATGGAAGATCAGATCAATACGATCTCAGGTGTTAAACAAGTGATATCGCAGTCGAGTGAAGGACTCTCTACAATTATCACTGAGTTTAATTTGGATGTTCCTTCAACCGTTGCAGCTCAAGATATTCGAGACAAAATTGCGCCAGTGACAGCTGAATTTCGTGATGAAATTACTGATCCTATTGTTGAGCGCTATGACCCTTCCGCAGGTGCCATCATGTCGGTGGTATTTGAGTCTGAGAATATGTCACTCCGAGAGCTCAGCTCTTATTTAGATCAAAAAATTGTTCCTCAATTGAGAACTGTTCGTGGGGTAGGTACAGTTAACCTGCTAGGTGACTCGCAGCGTCAAATTCGTATTGAAGTTAATCCACAAAAATTACAAAGTCTTGGTGTTGGCGTTGATCAAGTCATTAACACACTAAAAGGCGAAAACATTGAAGTCCCTGGGGGCACACTCAAACAGTCAAATTCAGAGCTGGTCGTTGAAATTAAATCAAGAGTAATTCATCCCCAATCCTTTGGGGATCTCATCGTCGCGAGTAAAAATGGCACGCCAATCTACTTAAAACAAGTAGCTGAAATTTACGACAGCCAAGCTGAACTCGAGTCGAGTGCCTTCATTAACGGTCAAAATGCTGTCGCGTTGGATATTCTCAGAAGCTCTGATTCAAATGTAATTGATGTTGTAGATGCGGCTTATAAAACACTAAACCGTATAGAACAACAACTCCCGAAAGGGACAACATTGAAAGTAGTTGTCGATACATCTCGAGGCATACGAGCAAGTATTGGTGATGTTGCCCGTACAATTATTGAAGGTGGTGTACTTGCGGTTGTCATCGTTCTACTGTTTTTAGGTTCATTTAGATCGACGATTATTACAGGCCTTACCCTGCCAATCGCCTTACTTGGTACATTAACGTTCATTTGGGCTTTTGGTTTTACCATCAATATGATGACTCTTCTTGCCCTGTCTTTAAGTATTGGTCTTCTTATTGATGATGCAATTGTGGTACGTGAAAACATTGTCCGCCATGCTGATATGGGGAAAGATCATGTGACTGCTGCTTTAGATGGAACCAAAGAAATTGGGCTGGCAGTTCTCGCAACCACTTTGACTATTGTTGCGGTGTTCTTACCAGTTGCATTCATGGGCGGTATTATCGGTCGTTTCTTCTACCAATTTGGCGTGACAGTGAGTACCGCCGTACTAATCTCAATGTTTGTCAGTTTTACGCTCGATCCAATGCTCTCAGCTCACTGGGCTGAACGTCATCATCCAAATAAAAAACCGAGCGCATTGAAACGCTTCTTCAATGGGATCTCAAATAAACTTGATTCATTAAATGAAGTGTACGAGAAGCTGCTAAAACTGGCTCTAAGATTCCGCTTTCTAACAATTGTCGTTGCTGTTGCTTCACTGTTTGGCGCGCTCGCGCTATCAAAAATGGTGGGAACAGAGTTTGTACCTGTTCCAGATAAAGGTGAAATTCGGATCAAATTTGAAACGCCCGTAGATGCTTCACTCGAATACTCTCAGGCAAAGTTAAAACAAGTTGAATCTATTATTCGACAGCATCCAGAGGTTAAAGGAACGTACGGCGTTATTAATGGGGTGACTGATCGCGGGAAAAACCACGTAAGCATCCGAGTCAGTTTAAGTCCTCGCCAAGAGCGCTCTCAGACACTGACTGATTTAACCAATGAGTTTCGTGATCGACTACAAACCGTGGCGGGTATTACCCTCACCTCTATAGCTTCAGCGGATGAAACTGTGTCTGGTGGTCAAAAGCCTGTCATGATTTCCATTAAAGGACCTGAGCTAGATGAATTACAAAAAATTTCTGATCGCTTCATGGTGGAAATGGCAAAAATTGATGGTGTCGTGGATTTAGAAAGCTCGCTCAAGGAGCCTAAACCTACCCTTGAAGTGCATGTAAATCGTGTACTGGCAAACGATTTAGGATTATCAGTCAGCCAAATTGCCAATGTTATCCGCCCTCTCCTTGCTGGTGATGATGTAACGACGTGGAAAGACGAAAAAGGTGAAACCTATGATGTCAATTTGCGCCTCTCTGAAGATCAACGTACGCTTCCAAGTGACATCAATAATTTATATTTAAAATCGCAAAAAGTGGATGTGAATAATCAACCGATCTTGGTTCCGCTCTCAAGCGTAACAAGCACACAAGAAAGTTATGGTGCATCTCAAATCAACCGTCGTGATTTAGCACGTGAAGTCATGGTTGAAGCCAATACTTCAGGTCGACCTGCAGGTGATATTGGTCGAGATATTAAAGCATTGCAAGATAACTTCGAGATGCCTGCCGGCTATGGTTTTGAAACACAAGGTGCAAACGCAGATATGGAAGAATCGATTGGGTACGCTGTTACAGCTGTTACACTTTCTATTGTATTTATCTATATTGTTTTAGGCTCTCAATTCAATAGTTTTATTCATCCTGCGGCGATCATGGCCTCATTACCATTGTCATTGGTCGGGGTATTCCTTGCATTATTCTTATTTAACTCAACAATGAATTTATTTTCCATTATTGGCATCATCATGTTAATGGGATTAGTAACCAAGAATGCGATTCTCCTCATTGACTTTATTAAGAAAGCTATTGATCGCGGTGAGACACGTTTTGATGCCATTATTGCTGCAGGTAAAACTCGACTGAGACCCATTCTGATGACCACAAGTGCGATGGTCATGGGTATGGTGCCATTGGCATTAGGCTTGGGTGAAGGAGGTGAACAAAGTGCTCCGATGGCGCATGCTGTCATTGGGGGCGTCATTACCTCTACCCTGCTGACCTTAGTTGTCGTTCCCGTTATCTTTACCTACTTAGATGACTTTAAGAATTTTATGGTACGTCAAACACGAAAATTCATGTCATAATGTAGAGAATTGTCATGAGGTGTCATTCAAAATGCTCACCTCATTTTTTATCGTATAATCTTATGCTTTAACGCTCATTATTAGGACAAATTCCATGCGCGCGAGTCGCTTTTTATTTGCAACGTTAAGAGAAACCCCAAGTGATGCTGAAGTAATCTCTCATCAGCTGATGCTTCGTGCGGGTATGATTCGTAAATTGGCTTCAGGATTATATTCTTGGTTGCCAATGGGCGTACGTGTGTTAAATAAAGTCGAAGCGATTGTTCGCGAAGAAATGGACCGTGCTGGTTCACTACAAGTATTGATGCCTGTGACCCAACCGGCAAGTTTATGGGAAGAATCTGGTCGCTATGTGCAATATGGTCCAGAACTTTTACGCTTTAATGACCGTCACAACAACCCGTTTGTTCTCGGCCCTACACATGAAGAAGTCATTACTGATTTAGCGCGTAACGAACTCAAAAGTTATAAACAATTACCCGCTAATTTCTACCAAGTACAAACTAAATTCCGTGATGAAGTTCGTCCTCGTTTTGGCGTTATGCGCTCTCGTGAATTCGTGATGAAAGATGCTTACTCATTCCATGCAGATCAAGCTTCATTACAAGAAACTTACGACACGATGTACGATGCCTATTGCCGTATTTTTACTCGTTTAGGTTTAGACTTCCGTCCAGTTCAGGCGGATACAGGTTCAATTGGCGGTTCAGGTTCGCATGAATTCCATGTATTGGCATCAAGCGGTGAAGACGATATTGCATTCTCAACTGAATCAGATTATGCAGCCAATATTGAAATGGCTGAAGCGATTCTTGTAGGTGAACGTGCTGCACCAACTCAAGAATTAAAAATTGTTGAAACTCCAAATCAAAAGACTATAGCTGATGTATCTGCTTTCTTAGGTACTGATGCAAAACAGTCTGTCAAAGCTTTGTTGGTACAAGGAGTCGCTGAAGAAGGTAAAACTGCGCCTGTCGTGGCACTGTTCCTTCGTGGTGACCATGAGCTAAACGAAATCAAAGCTGAGAAACATCCGCTGATTGCATCACCACTTGCATTTGCAACTGAAGAACAACTGAGTGCTTTAGGCTTAACCGCTGGTTTTGTTGGTCCTCAAGGTTTAGTCGAAAAAGGGATTAATGTCATCGTTGACCGAGCAGCATCAGTTTTGTCTGATTTTGTTGCAGGTGCAAACGAAGCAAACAAACATGCGACGGGTGTGAACTGGGAGCGTGATGCTCAATTCACTGAAGTTTATGATCTTCGCAATGTTGTTGAGGGTGATCCATCTCCAGATGGTAAAGGTGTACTTCAAATTAAACGTGGTATTGAAGTTGGTCATATTTTCCAATTAGGTCAAAAATACTCTGAAGCTCTGGGCTGCAAAGTATTAGGTAAGGATGGTAAACCATTCACTGTAACAATGGGTTGTTATGGAATTGGGGTGACTCGCGTCGTCGCGGCTGCCATTGAACAAAATTACGATGAAAAAGGAATTATTTGGCCTGCTGCTATTGCACCTTTCCATGTCGCAATCGTTCCGATGAATGCTCATAAATCACCTCGTACTGTAGAGGCTGCTGAAGCACTTTATACAGAACTTCAAGCTGCTGGTTATGACGTGCTTTTAGATGACCGTGAAGAACGACCAGGCGTTAAATTCTCCGATATCGAAATTACAGGTATTCCGCACCGTATTGTTATCGGTGAAAAAGGTTTAGATGCTGGTACTTTTGAGTACAAAGGTCGTTCTGATACTGAATCAAGCAACCTGAGTAAAGAAGAAATACTCGCTAAAATCGCCCAATAATTTGAGCATAAAAAATCCCGCTATTCGCGGGATTTTTTATAGACCGTTGATATTCACTTTCAAATCTTTCACAGATGTACCAATAGCCCCAAAGCTCCCCATTGAGCCATTCTCTAAACCATTAAAGACCGTCGGACTACTCGCCCCCTCACGTCCCAACATCACATTGTTGAGACCAACATTCATTTTACTAGATTGTCCTGTATTTCCGATGTAGATACCTAAAGGTGCAACACCTGCATGGAAACCAGATAATGAAAAGCCATTGTTTTGATCAGTAGCTTTAGCCTGAAAATCGAATTTTGCAGAAGAATTACCAGATACAAATGCAATAGGACAGCCTGAGCCTGTGCCACAGATTGATTGAATTGCGCCTCCAAACTGGACCATGTAGCCTTGTGGCACATTGCCTAATTGAACATTGATTTGAGGACGTTGGGATTGATTTAATGTAATTTCAAAGTTTCGATCAGTACTGCCTATTTCTAAAATTTTAGCGACGCCAGGCACCAATTGCTTCAGATCATTATAAATCGATTTAGTTTGCGTAGTACTAGACACCTGATTACTGCTGGTGATATAGAGTGCGAATGGACTCAATTTAAACCCAGTAATTTGCTCCGCAAAAGTGATACCTATATTGGCATATGGCGTGCCATTGCCTCCGTCTGTATCAATTTTTGCATTGATTGTAGACGAACCAGGGGTATGACCTAAAAATTGAACCTGAATTGGATTACCAGTTGGACCTGCGACCACTAAGCCAGCAGCTTGTGAATAATTTTTTCCTAATATTGGATCTTTAATTCCGTCTTGATCAATGATCGCAGCCTGTGTGAACTGGATCTTATCCATTCCAATACCAATGCTGATCCCATCTTGACCAGTAGTAGATGAAAGAGACTGATCATCTAATGGTTGCATAGCAAAACACGGGAATCCCACCGCAGTGGTCAAAATAAGCAAACTGAATCGTTTTGTTTTTATCATATTCATGAGTCTATCCCTCAACTTTCCATATTTACTTATTAATTTCGAGGTGTAATGCGCAATTCACTATTCAAGCGACCGCCAGTAATAGCCAATTCGCCTAAACGAGCGCCAGCACCTACAGTTGGAGGATAGAAGTTGATGTCTCTTGCTCTAAAAACACCCGAAGTTGTCTTTTGAGGATTGAACATCAAGGCAGCATTCACACCTAATTGTCCCGCACCATTTTGATCTTTACTAACAACCAATGCATTATTAAATGCAATTTTACCTGTCAAACGGTCTAAACCAAGTGTTGAACCATTATGAGGATCGGTAATTTGGAAGGTGTTATTGTCACCTTTCAGCTCTAATTCACCTACAAAAGTTAAGTTCTGACCATCTTCAGCAGCATTATTTGGAATTAAAGAAAAATCAACATCACCACCAAGACGTGATTTCACCACAAACATCACATCATCAGCTAAAGCAAAATTGTTGTCTGGTGATGAACTTCGCGTAGCACATCCTGCTGCTCCACTATTTAATTTACAGGTTTTATAAATGGTACCTGGCAGATATCCCGCAGCAACTTCTGTTGATAGAACAATCAACATATCGCGCAAGCTGACATTTACACTACCATTTTCTACGCCCATATTTCCTGTACCCTTCGCGTACAGATCAATATTACGTAAACCCATATAGTAATCTGTTGGTGTTGCCGTATCTCCACTGCCTACCTTACCTCCATCAACCACTAAAATTGACGTGGTTTTATTACCTAGCGCTTGACCATTAGCTCGGTCTACCCCAGAGGTACTCATTGCAAAAGACAAACCAATTCTTGAGGTATTACCCGTTGTAGCAATCATGTTTTTAACAACATCGGAGCCTGCTAAAGTGTAATAAAAAGCTTGATCTGCACGAACTGATGTTCCATATAGAGCAAGATTGGCATTCAGATTATAAAAAGGCAGTGCCAAACCCCACTCATTTTTAACATTTGTATTCGCAAACAAGTTAGCTGCTGGTGTTCCTGCACTATTGGTAAAACGTCCACGGCGGGAAATAGACTGAAATTCAGCACCACGAATCGCAGCAATCAAGCTGTATGGATTATCACCTGTTACTGCATTATGAATTTGGTGCTGATAATCAGTTGCTAAGGTTAAATAACTTCCATTACCAAAACGACTTTTTTGGAACACTTCGTTTTCAGGTAAGCGCAGTGTTTTTGTATCGGCTAAATTGAGATACACATTACCGCTGTCAAAAGATGCTCGAGTATTTGGTCTTAACCCTGTTAAGTTACTAAACTCAAAACCGTATGCATTTAGACCTGCCCCACCAATTTCTAAAGTCGTTGCTTGTCCATCACTTCCGAGCATTGAATCATTGTCTTTGGTAAAGTCAGCTTTCATACGGAATCCGATTCCAGAATCACCAATTACACTATTACTAGATGAAGCCGTTGGACTATTGGCATTTCCTAGAACACTTTCATTGCCTTTTGTACCACGAAATTGCAACGATGAATTGACCATTCGCCCGCTGGCACCTACACGTATGAGACCTTTAGCTCCTTGAGGATTATTCGTATTGCTATTTAAAGCATATGGGTCATTTGAACTCACGTTCTTATTCAACATTACTTCAATATTTAGACCTGAGTTTGTTGTTTCACCCTCAGCACCTGACTTACCATTGCCATAGGTTCCTGTGTTAATAAATCCTGCTTTTTTTGAAGCCGAATTTGCAACACGGTTTAAATCCACATAACCCAAATTATCATTAGGCGTACTACTCATACCGGCAACATTATCTGTCGACCCTGTACGTGTATTCGACTGCATTCTCAATCCCTCAACTTCATCCACAAACATGGCACCACGTGCTTTGAAGTTGAAATTGAAGTTGTTTAAAACAAGTTGGTTGAGTTGGTTTCGTGCGTCAGTCTGCCCTAAATAGATATTGGCATTTTTAATCCCTAGTGCGATTTCGCTAAGATTCTCTTTGCTGAATAATCCGTGAATCGTTCTAAGTGATAAATCAGTATTCGAAGTAGTTTGTAAAGCCAATTGACCCATTGAAAAACTACAACGGCTTGAACTCTCGTTATCACAAATTCTGAGATTATTCATAGTCACTAAAGCAGGTGTCACACTGGCATTGAAGTCTAAACCTGCTTGGTTCGCATTGCTTCCAGCATTAATTTTAATATCTGCCCCTAATGTTTGATTAGAGACATTACTTTTTCGAATAGAGACATTATCTGCTGTTGCCTGCAATGTATTATTGGTTGCTCCACTACTGCTACGACCAGCTTGATCTTGCCAATAGACCTGATCCATGTTGGCTTCAGTCAATGTTGTCGAGATATGCACACCATCTTGACCATTTACATTTCGCAAAGCTTCATCATGCATCACTTCTAAAGCCATGGCATGACCACTTGCAAGCAAGATACTCAGGCTTAATGCATTCATAACCAACAATGAGCTGTGATTATATTTTTTATTGTTCATCACATTTCCTTATGCATGTTTAATTTCAACAACGCTGGTGACTGCCGTCACAACCAAACATCATGACTTTACCCTGAACAGCTAAATTACCATTCATTTTTAAACCCATAAAACCAGTTTCTCGCCCATGGTCATATGCAGAACGAGGAGCATTAGATGAATCATAACGTGTCACTTGCAGGTAACCATAGTCAGCAGGACTTGTTCCTACACCCTCAGTGGTGGCATTACTGGTAAATTTATCCTGACCAAAAGCCAAAGCATCAAAACCAAAATTACGAATTTGAATTGGCTTAGATGCATCAAAGCTCAGTTGCATCGCTGCTTTAAGCTGATCAGTACCAGAATCATTTTTATAGCTGAGATCTACACCATCCAAGCCAATCTTTTGAATATTTAGAGTGCCCTGAATCCCTTTAAAAACAAGCCATAATTTAAAACCATCCGTACTACTTGCTTGACCATCTTTGATATAGCGATTATTGACAGCAAGTGCGAGACGACAATATTCCACATCCTTACACAGTGCATCATCAAACACATAACGTTGAACATTATTCTCAGTCACTAACTTTTGGTTTAAAGAAAGTTTTAATGAGAGATCAGCTCCAGCTTGTCCTTCAACATTTTTTAAAGCTTCATCTGACATGGGCTCAAGAGCATAAGTCATTGATGCTATAACAATGAATAGGACAGCGACTAATGAATTTTTCATGAATGCTCTCCTATAATCCTTTTGTGGTGATTTTCATATGCTGAATAAGAACACCATCAACGACCGCAGAACCCATATTTTTAAAATTTGATGCTGGCAATGCGGCATTAGGCGTTTGGGGAATTGGATTGACTGCACCAAAACTTATACCTACTGCATCTGATCCTTTATAAGCACTTAAAGTATTATTCGCAGCGTTATAAGAAGTACTTCCAATAGTGATACTGCTATGTGTTGCATTCGTCCCTTGATAGCCATTCAAACCATTGTTACCACATTTATAAAAGTTACAGGTTGAGCCCGCATATTCTGTCGAGTTTGGATTGCTATAATCTGTGTATATTTTTTTATAAATTTCAGGTTTATTTGGAATACGCGTGAGTTCCAAACTAAAGTTTTTACCATCAGAGCCTAGAATCAAAGGCTGATAGAGTGAACCCAATACGATATTGGCATTCAAATTATGAATAAAGATACCCTCATTGGCATCAAATACTGGTGCCAGAGTATTGTTGATGGCAGGGGTTTGTAAATTAGGAGTGTCTGATGTTTCACGCGTACTCAGTCTAAGAATATTGGCTGTTTTATTCCCCGTCGTCAGATTTTGACCATCACCTGAGTTCAAACGCACAAGTCCAGCAACACCCAAGGTGTTGTTATAAAATGCACTCATGCCTGCTTGGTTACTTGCACCATTTAAAGTTTGAAAGATTTTTATATTACTTCCATTAATGGAAAAATTATTCCAAATGGCCTGTAAACGAAGTCGATTAGCACGATCCGCATTACTCGTTCCTGCTTTTTCACCCAATTGGTAAAGTAGTGGATCCCCTTCTTTACGAGATGGATCAAGCACAAAAGCATCCGCCCACATGGCCATCTTCAATCTGTAAGCATCAAGACCATTGGCTGCATCCGTAGGACGAACTGTGTCCATTAATGGAGCTTCAAGCGTCAAGAATGGAACCTGACAGCTAGGATCATTACTTATACATGTTTTATTTAAATCAAAATTTGGAACCTGATTTTCAGTACCGACTCGAAGTAGCCATGGATTGGTTGCTGTTCCCCATGATCCTATACGTGCATCTTTATCTGTCGCAGCTAAGCGCGTATTGTGATTATTATCAGATTTAGATAATGCGAGACCATACACGAACAAATCAGCCTTACCCACGGAATGATCTTCTGACCCTACTGTTCCATTCTTATTGGTATCCAATGCCGCATCTGTTAAAGGACCCACTGGAATGAGATGAATATATCCAGTATCTTTTTGGCGATTCATTAAATCTGCCGCAGTTGAATTTTCCCCTTGAAAAACAAAATAAGCATCTTGAGGAATCATGGCGACACCCTCACCAGTCGTCGCACTTAAATTTTCATCCGAAAGAGGCTGCAATGCATAGACCGAAACCGTAGTAAGCGTCATTAAACTTGCAAGTAAAGTCTGATTAAATATGTTCGTATAATTAAGTGCCATCTCGACCTTCCCGTATACGATGCCTTGCACCATATTTATATTTTTAATTGTTCAGAGAAGAATTCCATGCTTCTCTTTTAATATTAAGATTACATCACAGTTTATAGTATATAAATGAAGTAGAATTTGCAAAAAATTGAGATTGGGTTGGCATTTTTTCCGATAAATGAATAAACTCAATTTTTCAGACACTTATAAAAAAAGCAAACTCATTGAGTTTGCTTTTTGCATGAAGTCTTACAATTCAATACTTAGGTTTTAGGTAAAGTTACACCTGTTTGACCTTGGTATTTTCCACCACGATCTTTATAAGATGTTTCACACACTTCATCAGACTCAAAGAACAACATTTGAGCAACACCTTCACCAGCATAAATACGTGCAGGTAAATTGGTTGTATTTGAAAATTCCAAGGTCACATGACCTTCCCACTCTGGCTCAAGTGGCGTCACGTTTACAATAATACCGCAACGTGCATAGGTTGATTTACCTAAACACACCGTCAAGACATTACGTGGGATACGGAAGTATTCTACTGTACGAGCAAGCGCAAATGAGTTAGGTGGAATAATACACACGTCAGCTTCGATATCGATAAAACTTTTATCATCGAAATTTTTTGGGTCAACAATAGCAGAGTGAACGTTTGTGAACACTTTGAACTCACGCGCACAACGAACATCATAACCATAGCTTGAAACGCCATATGAAATGAGTTTTTGACCATTTTCGTCTAGACGAACTTGGTTTTCTGCATACGGTTCAATCATGCCGTGTTTTTCGCTCATTTCGCGAATCCAACGATCAGACTTAATTGCCATTTATTTATTCCCAGAATACATATTCAATTACTGCGCTGTACTTTAACTGAAAACCCCGTCAATGGAAATAACCCACGATTTGTATTCCTATTCAGTCTGCTACGGTGAATCATCTTAAAGACTTAACAATGCCGAATAACTCATTGGAATTGAGAAACTCATCAGGACTAAGGATGCTGTTTTTTGCATATTGGACTGGTTTAACCATTTAATTTTATTATTGGCTAACAGCGACCCAATGAGTGTCCAAATAAAAGCGATGGGTAGGATCAATAAAATAAACATCAACATGTGCGCAATATAATAATCTACACTCACCCAAACAATTGCAGGGAAAATAGCCGAGGCAAAAAGCAAAGCTTTAGGATTGAGTAAAGTTGCACAGAATAATTCAGAAGCCTTGATGGTGGGCTGATTCAACTGATGTTCTACGTTGGCAGTGCGCCATAATTTGATGGCCAGATAGATAATATAGAATGAACTAAATAATTTTAATATCACTGGCAAAATTGGCAAATGAGTGGTGACACGACCAATTAAAAATCCCCATGCAGTGATGGCAATAAGATAACCTAATGCTTCCGCGGGTATTAAGCGAAATGACTTTTTAATACCTACCTGTATGCCTGAAGATGCAAGTAAAGTATTGGTTGGTCCGGGTGTGAATAAAATCGTGGTAACCAACGCAATAAAGAGCCATGAAATCATAGGATGACCTCGCTGATAATGCGCTCAGATTAATCAGGATTATTTCAATTGGCAAAATATTATTTGTGTGAAAATTTCTCAAGAATGAAACACAATTTTTTTTGCAATATTTTTCATCAGGTTAGTTTGTCATTTAAATTATAACTCTGAAGTCACACGATGTAATCGAAATGACAAACATGATGTACTCTTGCAAAAATGCTTATAGCACGTTCTTCATCGATGAAATTCAGCATCACAGTCCATTCACGCTGTGATGCTGAGTTCAAGCATTAATTTGACTGTTGTTCAGCTTCTTGAACCTGAATATTTAAAGATTTCTTTTGGAATTCTTCAGGATAATCAACATAAGGAATAATGGCAGCAGAAGCTGTCGTTGACAGAATGAGAGAAATCATAACCATCTTCATTGCAGTGATTGAACGCATTTCTATACCCATATAACGTGAAATTTCACAAAATATTTTAGGTAGAAAAATTAGAGTAAATAATCCTAAAACGACGAACGGTCAACAAAAAACCTGCCTAAGTCAGACTTAGACAGGTTTAACATCGAGTCTTTTCAAATACTTAGAAAATCCGACTTTGATCTTTTTCAGCTTTAGGCAATGCAGCTGCAATCTTCTGTGCAATTTCAATATAACTATCTGCTGCATCATCACCAATCAATACAGATGGTTTACCTTCATCGGCATGCTCTCGGATTTTCGCATTCAATGGTAAACGTCCAAGTAATGGAATACCGTATTGTTCCGATAACTTATCACCACCACCAGTACCGAAGATTTGCTCTTCATGGCCACAGTTTGAACAAATATGTGTCGACATATTTTCCACCACCCCCATCACAGGAATTTGAACGCGGTTAAACAATTCAATACCTTTGGTCGCATCCATCAATGCGACATTTTGTGGTGTCGTCACGATCACTGCACCGGTCACTGGAATACGTTGTGCCAGAGTTAATTGAATATCCCCTGTTCCTGGTGGCATGTCGATCATTAATACATCAAGATCAGGCCAAAGGGTTTGGTTGAACAGTTGCATCAATGCGCCTGTTGCTTTTGGACCACGCCAAGCCACAGGAGTATTGTGATCTCCTGTCAGATGACCAATCGACAACACTGCCATACCGAAAGCATCCAACGGTACAAAATGTTCTGCCTCGATCATTGGGGTTTTACCGGCATTGCCAAGCATCGTTGGGATACTTGGACCATAGATATCTGCATCCAATACACCTACTTTTAGCCCGAGCTTTTGTAATGCCAAAGCTAAATTGACCGTAGTGGTTGATTTGCCTACACCACCCTTACCTGACGAAACTAAAATCACGTTCTGGATACGTGGATGCTTAGGTACATCACGTTGCTGTGGTGCAGCTTTTTGAATCGGTGCTTCTTCTTGTTGAGGTTGGTAATTCGCATTCGCTTGTTTTACCGCATCTTGGCTTGCAGATGCATCTACAACAGGAGGCAGATTAGATTTTGGGGCATCAGCTTTTTTGCTTGAACAGCTTTCATCTGCTGCATGGTTGTGCCCACAACCACCTTGTTGTTGAGCATGACTGCCTGTTTTTTGCTGAATGACATGCATATTCAGCTCTTTAATCCCACACTTTTCCAAAGCATCAGCAAGTTCATCGTGAATTTGCTGTAACTGATCTTTTTCACTTGGCACGGTATTAATGGTAATTTGCAGTACATCACCTTCAACATTGACCTGTGTGATTCGATCTTTCAAAAAATTGTCAGAATTCGGCAAAACGTAGTGTTGTAATACGTGTTGTACAGCCTCTTCATTCACCTCCTTTGAGGGTGAAAAAACAGATTTGAGTGAAGAAAGCCACGACATACCGTACTCCAAGTCTGGACAGAAACTGATAAAGGAATAGTTTAACGAGAAATATCAACAAGGTTAAGCAACAATATATTGATCCCCGTTTGATTAGAAATATGTTAGTCGAATTCCAACTAAATTAGTCACCTTTTTTATTATTTTTATTGGCGTATTGCGAATGCTGTCATTGTTACAGGCTATAAACTTGATTTCACTGTTAAACGCCTTGATTCATGTTGCAAGTGATTCATGCTTTCAACAAATAGCAACACAATAGAGAATTTTTCAAATTAAAATTGAAAAGAATATAAAACCAAGATAACACTTCGATATGTCTTTAAAACAAAGAAATCTGAAACTTAAATTAAAAACACGCTCAATAACTGCCTTAATGAGCACAATGCTGCTTCTACCAATTTTAGGCTATGCCGCCAATGAATCCCGAAGTTTTCGTACTCCTTCTGGACAAATCATCAGCTTAGGTGACTCTTATGCAAAATTAAGCTCACACATGAAGCAGACGCCGACTTCAACACAAAATTATGAATGGAAAGAAGGAAAAAATCGTTTTATGGCGTATAGCTATACCTACGAATTTCATGATCTGATTTACACCTTTACTGTGGTGAATAATGAAATTAGAAAAATCGAATGGATTAGAAAAAATTAAAAAATAAAGCTCATCTGATGATGAGCTTTTTTGTGATCAATTTACTTTTTCAGTTGATCAATTTTCTCTGATGCTTTTGCTTTAAGATCCGCAAATTTTTCACTCGCTTGATCTTTCAGGTCATGCAATTTATCTGCTGCTTGCTCTTTTAAATCTACAGCTTTATGTTTTAAATCATCTAAAGTTGAATGCGCTTCAGAAGAATTTTGCTGCGTATCATGTTTAAGATCATTCAGTTTTTTTTCACCTTCAAGCTTGGCTTCTGCTGCACCATGCTTCACTTGATCCAATGCTTTCTCGCCTTTCAGCTCAGCTTCTTTCGCCTTCAATTTCAGATCATCGCCGAGTTCTGAAGCTTTGTTTTTTAAGTCATCAATTTTATTATTCGACATCTTCAATCCTCTTTATCGCTTTGATAGTGAATCTTAGTTATATCGAAGATTTGCAGTGCTCATCGTAAATGTTTCGAATCACTACAATTTCTCACATGATGATGTAGAACAACAATACGCTGTAACTTTTGATTTGAAAATGATGAATTTAGGAGCGAATACTCGACATAAAGTTCAATGCAGAAAACAACCAAATAAATAAAATAAAGCTTCGTGCTTGTGTGAAATGCTCGACATCCGTGCCATGCAAAATATTATGACGTGTCGCAGTCACATTCGAGCTTGAATCCATTTTATAAGCCGCGAGTTCTGCAAAGTATGGATTAAGCTCAATGGCAATCTTGGATTTATGCCAAAGGCTCTTAATTTCATTGCCTTTTAGACCTGGCACAATTTTGTAGACATCGACAAACTTGGTGCCGTTTTGTTTTAAGAATGCTTGTTGAATCAGTACATCTGTCAACAGCCCTTCCAACTGTGCATAGAGTAAAGGCACACAACCTGCATAACAGCCGAGTTTATACATTTTAAAAGCTTCGATAATCACAGGACGACGCAAGGCTTTATTCTGCTCATCGATCTGCATAGCATCGAAAGCGGTCAACACATCTTTTTGAAAAGCTTCCTTGTTAATAACATCAAGTAAGTTAAAACTTTGCACATCTTCATAAGCATGAATTTGTTGCCAAAAGTGCATCAGGTTTAACGCATCATTGGCAACTTTCGAACCGACAGGTTGATCCAACTGATCGGCAAGCACATTAAAATATTCATCTTGCTGGGCAAGTTCACGTAAATGATTGACTAAAAGTGTATGTTCGCCTTGTGAGATTTGATCAAGATAATCCTGTGCCTGATTAAGAATTTGCTTACCCAGAGTTGGTAAGCCCTGCACATTCAATTTGATGCGTTTTACAGGTTGCTCATCTTCATAATCATCAAAATCGTCATACATGGTCAAACACTCAGGTGAATAGCAGGATATCTATTATCCCTGATAAGTCTGTAACAAAGTAGCCTTTCCACGTGCTCTAACTTTGTTAATAAATAAGAATTCATCAAAAGGCTCATGCAAGTCTCGCCTATCTCATGTAAAATTATCGCCCATTGCATAAAATACGAATGAGAGAGTCAGATCCGTGCGTAATATCTTAGTCACTAACGCCCTTCCATACGCCAATGGCCCGATCCATATGGGTCACTTACTCGGTTATATCCAAGCAGATATTTGGGTACGTGCGATGCGTGCAATGGGTCATAACGTGACTTATGTCTGCGCGGACGATGCTCACGGCACAGCAATTATGCTACGTGCTGAAGCCAACGGTATTACTCCAGAACAGCAAATTGCCAATGTACAAAAAGAACATGAGCGTGACTTTGCCGGCTTCAAGGTTGATTTCGATCATTACGATTCAACCAACAGCGCTGAAAACCAAGCTCGCGCTTCTGAGATTTATATTAAGAACCGTGAAGCAGGCAATATTGCGGTGCGCCCTGTAACGCAATTGTTTGACCCTGAAAAAGGCATGTTCTTATCAGACCGTTTTATTAAAGGCACCTGCCCGAAATGTAAAGCGGAAGATCAATACGGCGACTCATGCGAAGTCTGCGGCACAACCTACAACGCAACTGAATTACTCAATCCAAAATCAACTTTGAGCGGTGCGACTCCTGTTGAGAAATCTTCAGATCACTACTTCTTTAAACTACCTAACTTTGGTGAATACCTACAAAAATGGACACGTGACGAAGGTCGTTTACCTGTGTCGATTGCCAACAAGTTAGATGAATGGTTTGAAGCAGGTTTGTCGGATTGGGATATTTCTCGTGATGCGCCTTACTTCGGTTTTGAAATCCCTGATGCTCCAAACAAATACTTCTATGTTTGGGTGGATGCGCCAATCGGCTATATGTCGAGCTTTGAAAATTACATCAAAACTAAACGTCCTGACTTAAGCTTTGATGACTATTGGAAAAAAGATTCTAAAAATGAGGTGTATCACTTCATTGGTAAAGACATCGTGTATTTCCACGCATTGTTCTGGCCTGCAATGCTTGAAGGTGCCAACTACCGTACACCGACAAGCCTATTCGTAAACGGTTTCTTGACTGTAAATGGTCAGAAGATGTCTAAATCTCGTGGTACGTTCATTAAAGCGGAAACGTATTTAGAGCATTTAAACCCTGAATATTTACGTTATTACTTTGCATCTAAATTGTCTGATAAAGTTGAAGACTCTGATTTGAATCTTGATGATTTTGTTCAGAAAGTAAATTCTGATTTAGTCGGTAAAGTGGTAAACATCGCAAGCCGTTGTGCCAAGTTTATCAACACGAAATTTGATAACAAGCTTTCTGCAACGTGTGCAGAGCCTGAGTTGGTTCAAAGCTTTATTGATGCAGGTGATTCAATTGCGCAAGCATACGAATCACGTGAATTCTCAACTGCCATTCGTGATATCATGGCGCTTGCAGATAAAGCCAACCAATACATCGATGAGAAAAAGCCTTGGGCTTTAGCGAAGATTGAAGGTGAAGAACAACAAGTTCATGATGTGTGTTCAGTGGGTATTAACCTATTCCGTCAATTGGCGGTGTACCTTGCGCCTGTATTGCCAACATTGGCAGAACAAGTTCAAGCGTTCTTACAGCTTGACAGCTTCAACTTTGAATCTCGTAAGCAAATCTTGGTTGCACATGAAATTGCATTGTTCCAACCATTGATGCAACGTGTTGATCCGAAAGCGGTTGCTGCCATGGTGGATGCATCTAAAGATTCTTTAACTGCCCCTGCTGAAGCACCAAAAGCTGAAAAGAAAAAAGAAAAAGCCAAAGAGAAAAAAGCTGAACCGAAAGTGGGTGAAGCTGAAATTATTGGCATCGAAGACTTTATGAAAGTTGACCTGCGTGTGGCTGAAGTTTTAGAAGCCGCTCACGTTGAAGGTTCGGATAAACTTCTTCAATTGACTTTAAATGTTGGTGAAGCTGAGCCACGCAACGTATTCAGCGGTATTCGTGAGTTCTATAAGCCTGAAGACCTTAAAGGCAAATTGGTGGTGATGGTGGCAAACCTTGCACCACGTAAGATGCGTTTTGGCATTTCTAACGGTATGGTACTCGCTGCGGGTAATGGCGACGGCGTTTGGGTGATTTCACCTGAAACTGGTGCTAAACCGGGTGATAAAGTGTCTTAATTTTTTAGATTAAGATGATAAAAAGCCTCTACATCGTAGGGGCTTTTTTGAATAATGGTATTTCTATAACCTCTGTTGGAATATTTAAGTATTCGTAAATAGCTCTGCTTTTATTCCCTAATCGTTCATCATTAGTTATGAAATAATGGCAATAACTTGCATAAGCAACATGTGAAATATCTCTATCAGATGCAGTGAACTTCTTTTCGTTTTTTACTTTCTTTTCTGGCATATAACCAATTAGATTTAATATAGTATAAATAGAGTGAATTTTTTCAAAATCAGTTAATTTTCTATTAGAATCATTAAGATCTGAGCTGATTTGACAAAAATAATCAAATGTTATTTTTTCTAAAGCATCATTATTACTTTGAATATATCTCCAAATTTTTTCTATAACATTAGGAGATTCTATTTCTTTTATCTTATCAATATTTATCCCTAATTGCTTTCTAAATGCTAGATGCGCATCTGTTTCAGCATTAGCTTCTGCTAATTTTTCTGTTGTAAAAATTACCGCTTCTTCAAAATTAGGCATTTGGGATTTTAAAATTTGTAATTCACCTTCTTTTTCTTTTATAAAATAGTTAATAATGGGATCACTAGTACCTAACTTCTCTAAATCATGTAACTGCCTTTCCAAATCATTTAACAACTCATTTTGATTACTAATTTGTTTAACCTTTAATTGATCAAAATCTTTAACTCCCCCATATAACGCAAATAGGTTCATTTTTCCTTCGTGTATTAATTCATCGTATTGTCTATTTTCTAAAAATAATTGATAGTGATGAAATGCTGAATTTGATGATCCTCTTATAGCATCTAATGGTTTCCAATTTTGATCTATCTGCATAGAAATATGATGAGCATTTATATCCATCAAAAGTTGTAAAAAAGATTTTGTATAATCTATATTTTTTAATCCTGACACATGAATTTCTTGCAAAGTAATATCAGAATATACGACTTGAACTTTTGATAAGAACCCCTCAATGAAACTTTTATCCTTATCATCTGCTTTTAAAAAGGCATCTAAAATATTTTGATCTAAATACGCTAGAGGTTTTCCTGAATATTTCAGTTCGCTCATACAATGTTCCTATTGGTTAATTGTACATTTTATAAGCCATAAAGATTTTAAACAATGTCGTTAGATTCCCCCCATTCCTGTAAAAGTCAAAAAGCCTCTAATTAATAGAGGCTTCTTATTAAAGTTCAAAAAGGCTCAATCCACTTCAATCATCACTTTCATGGCATTTTCATCAGCAGCATGTTTAAACACGTCATATGCCTTTTCAAACTCATCAAATTTAAAATGATGCGTTGCTAGTTTTTCTAACGGTAACTTACCTGAACAACAGGTTTTAAGCAGCATACCTGTAGTATTAGCGTTCACAAGCCCTGTGGTAATGGTCAGGTTTTTAATCCAAAGCTTGTTTAGCTCAAAATTCACCGATTTACCATGCACGCCTACGTTGGCAATATGTCCACCCTCTTTAACCACGTTTTGACAAATATTCCATGTAGCTTCAATCCCTACGGCTTCCATGGCACAGTCCACACCACGACCATCAGTTAACTCTAAAATGCGTTTTACCGCATCTTCTTTACCTGAGTTAATGGTGTGGGTTGCACCTAGCTCTTTGGCTAAGGCAAGGCGATTATCGTCCATATCGACTGCAATAATTTGCGAAGGTGAATAGAACTGTGAGGTTAACAAGCAACCCATACCAATTGGACCTGTACCGACAATTGCAATCACATCACCTGGTTTTACATCACCATATTGCACACCAATTTCATGTGCTGTTGGCAATACATCAGAAAGGAAAACAGCAACTTCTTCATTTAAGCTTTCAGGCAGTGGATACAGTGAGGTATCTGCAAATGGGGTACGTACATATTCGGCATGTGTACCATCAATCATATAACCCATAATCCAACCGCCTTCATTACGGCAATGAGCATATAACTGCTTTTGGCAGTTTTCACAGGTACCACAACGGCTGACACAAGAGATAATGACACGGTCACCTTTTTTAAAGTTTTTTACAGCACTGCCTACCTCTTCAACAATACCAATGCCTTCGTGCCCTAAAATACGACCATTAAAACTGCCTGTTTTTTGTTTTGCAGTTTCTTCAATTTCAGGGTTTTTACCTTTCCAAATCCCTAGATCTGTCCCACAAATCGTGGTTTTCACAATTTTAATTACAGCATCTGTGGGATCAATCACTTGTGGTTTTGGACGCTCTTCAAAACGAATATCATTTTCACCATAATAGACAACTGCACGCATCGTCGACATTTTTATTTCCTTATTTTCATTTCACCAATTGTGTTTCTATCTAGCCATGAGTTCGTCCCGCTTGTGTGCTAATCATGTTTCATTGATTAGTCTTTTTATAATTCACCTATGCGATTTATTGCTGTAAAAGCTGCAATGAAAACAATAAAAAATTGTGCTAAAAATAAAATATCGACCTGATGACTATAAATAGCGATGAAACTTATAAAATACACTTGTCTAGCACTATCTCTATCCACCATTTCTTTTGGTATTCAGGCTACTGAATCAACAGTACAACCTCAAAAACAAGTTGCGGGCTACTACCATCACCAAATCGGCAATACCCAAATCACAGCCCTACTCGATGGTACAAACTACCTTAATCCATCCATGTTTAAAGGCTTAAGCGACAGTGAAAAAACTGCGATTTTAAAGAAATATGCTGCGGTCAATGACAAAGGCATCCAAACCTCAGTCAACGCCTTTCTCATCAATACAGGCAACCAACTGCTGATGGTCGACAGCGGTGCTGCTAGCTGCTTTGGCACACACTTAGGTTCAATCTATAACAACCTCAAAGCATCGGGCTATCAGCCTACGCAAGTGAATGGTATTTTCCTCACTCACTTACACCCTGACCATGTTTGCGGTATCTCAAACAACGGCGTAGCGAATTATCCAAACGCCACCCTGCATATTGCCAAAACTGAATACGATTACTGGATGAGTCCAAATACCGTTAAAAAACTACCAAAAGAGAAACAAGCTGGTTTCCTAGGTACAGTCGAAAAAATCAAAGCAGCTCTTACACCGTATGAAAAAGCCAAAAAGATTAAAGTCTTTTCAGATAAATCTTTACGCTTTGGCGATGTCGAATTTAAACCTTCTTTTGGACATACACCGGGACATTACAGTTTTAAACTGAAAACTGATGGTCAGGACGTGGTATTTATTGGTGACATCGTACATTCACATACCTTGCAGTTCGACAAACCTGAAACAGCAATTGAGTTTGATCTAGACCCACAAACGGCAATACAAACTCGCTTAAAACATTTTGCTGAATATGCCAAAGATGGACAGTTGATTGCAGCACCGCATTTACCCTTCCCGGGGCTTGGGCACATTTATTCCAAAGATGGACAAAGCTACCAATGGATACCGGTTCACTTTAAAGATTAAACTAAGGTCACGTAATGGTTGAAATTTCAAGTATTTTTATTTAAAGTTCCCTCGCTTAAAAACGGGGGTAAACTAATGAAAAAATTATTAATTTCAATTATCGCAGCAACTTCAGTATTGGCGACAGGCTGTTCAGTTCGTATGGCTGATATGACAGTTGCTTCAACTAAAAACTACAATCTTAACTCAAATCAGTTTGTGAAAGGTGAACGTGTAACAGGTGAAGATAAGGTCCCAGTTGTCTTGTTCCCTTTAGGGGTTCCAAACTTTAAAACTGCTGTAGATCGTGCTATTGAAAAAAACCGTTGCGCTGTGGCTCTTTCTGATGTGGTGATCACTCAATTGAATCAAGCATTCATTGTTGGTCAAATTGGTTATCGTGTAGAAGGTACACAAGTAATTGACCGTTCACAGCCTGAATGTAAGAAATAAGATTTTAAAAAGCCTCTAATACGTTTAGAGGCTTTTTTTAAGGGCGTATTTAAATCAAAAATTAGGTGTCTAAATTTACGTTCTGTCTTCGGTCGATATATTCAACATAACCTCGCCCCTTACGTTCAGTTCCATTCAGCAAACCACTCCACTGATAAGAACTTACATAACCTGCGGCTAAACCATAACAATATTCCGTATCTGCCACCGCAAGAATATCTAACACTTTCTCACCTTGATGATGTGCAATCCATCTAAAAGACTGAGGCACCTCCATTTCAAAACCGTCAGGTGTTATTTTCGGATCAGGCTTTAATGCAATCACTTGAAAAGCAACCTCACCATCATATTGGATAGAGGTACCATCAATATGGCGATAAGACACGGCGGTATAAGTCGGTTCACCTGCAAAACCGATATAGGCCAAGACCAATTGTGACTCATCATCTATGTTGATGACTTGATAACTAAAACTGTCTAACGGCACCAATCCTGTGGTCGGTTTAATGGGACTCGGCAACATTGAGCTTGAGACTGCTTTCCAATGTTCCAGTGTACATAGTCCTTTAACTTCAACACGTTTTCCATGTTGGGTCAAATGACCGTCATATTGCATCAATACACTAAAGTGCTGATATAACATGCTATGTGCAAACCACGTAATGGCAGGCGTTGGGGTTAACCAAAGATCAACTTGCAGATCATCACGTTCAGATACTAGATGATAACTCCCTTCAATTTCAGCAAGGAAAGATTCTCGACCAAACTCAACCTTAAATGGCTTTTGATGGAATACAATTTCGTCTTGAATATTATAAATGCGAAAGGCTTCTTCATCTGTCGATAAGGCTGTTCCATGGACCAAAGTAGCGGTATTTTCAGGACTCAGACCCGATATCGACTTGGGTAAATGCGTTATCTTTGCACCGACATCACCAATGACAGAAGCATAGGACAGATATCGAAAAGGCTCAGGCAAATCTGGAATCATAATTCCATAATGCGTACTCGCGAATTGACGATGAAAAACATGGGCGTCTAAATTATATTCGCGTGGTAACAGTGCTTGTTCTTCTGGCTCTACTGCACCCAAAAGGTTTTTGGCCATTTGACCCAATTGATAGTAGAACTTTTGTTGTAGACTTTTATTTTTTGAATGACTACTGAGGAGAGAATACATAACAAACTCACAAACAATGAGAGATGTTTACACCCTAAACAACCTCTCCTCAGTTCTTTATAGCTGATCAGGACTGGCAAATGTGAATTCAGGTCAGATCATAAAAATTGTTAGACAATATTAAAAATGTGATCTACCTCACACCAAAAATCAACTTCAATCCGAGTACAGACATCACAATGCCCGCACCACGATCAAATACTTTCTTAAATTTTAAATACACCGCACGTGGCTTTTCTGCTGATAAAGCAACCGCCACCAACGAGCACCAACCAGCATCGATAAAAAAGCACAGCATTGGTAACACAAAGTAAAAATACAACGGAATCTCTTTGGGTAATAAAGCTGTGAAAATACTGGCAAGTACAATGGCAATTTTAGGATTCGACAATTGAGTAATTAAGCCTGTGGTAAATGCACGTCGTAAACTCATCGGATGCGATGCAGAATGATCAGCTTCGATTGGATCTTTGGCATGTTTAATGATTTTATAAGCCAAAAACAATAAATATAATCCACCGCAGATTTTCAAAGCCAAATATGCTGAAGGCACTGCAAGTAAGAATGCCTGTAAACCTAATACTGCCAATAAACCAAAAATTGCAGCACCGAGACCAGTTCCCAGTGCAGTAAATAAACCATGTTTACGCGAAATAGCGATTGAATTTTTAGCGACATAGATTGAAGTCGGCCCCGGACTCATTGCGCCCAGTAAAAGTGCTGCTGCAATCGAACCTAAAATCCAAATTGATTCCACATTAATTCCATAGTAGATGATTGATTTATCGCGTTATTCTACTTGGAAGCCTTATGAATATTTCCCTAATTATTTGAGTGATTTTTTTAAATATTAAAATTATTCACTATTTATTTCATTATTTTTAGCGAATTAGTTTACTGTATAAATTAAATACAATTGATTTTATAAAAATAGCCAAGTCATGCTAATCATCATCTGACAGTGCTTCATTATATGCAGTTTCGTGCGGAGACAGACGATAGTCCCATTCTTGTACAGGTACGCCAGCAATAATCATACTTCGTGCTTCAGTTTTTGGTTTGTTTAGAAAATCCTGCTCACAGCCTAAGGCCGTTAAAACAAACAAACCCAATAATAAAATGGATAGAGATTGCTTCATGCCACCCTCCCAAAATTCCGTTTTCTTTCAGATTAGCACTTCTGATTATTTTTTAAACATATTTTTTTCACTGTTTTTCAATTTCTCCGAGTAAGAGCTAAGATTCGAAATCCGCTATACTGTTAAAAAACCAAATGCTCGCACTATGTTTGATACGATTGCCCAACAGGTTCAAGATCAGGAAATTTCTTTAAATGGTTTAAACATCACAGTTCGCCGTTTAGACCAAATTCATCCACATATCTCTGGAAATAAGTTTTATAAACTGAAATACAATTTTATTGAGGCAAAACGTCAAGGCTTTCAAAATGTAATGACCTTTGGTGGGGCTTATTCAAATCATATTGCCGCCACAGCGTTTGCTGCGCATCAATTTGGCTTTCAGTCTATTGGGATCATTCGTGGTGAAGAACTCAAAAACTCAGCCCGCAATCACACCCTCGCCACCGCAGAACGTTTTGGTATGGCGCTGCATTTTATCTCACGAGAAGCATATCGACACAAAAATGATCCTGAGTTTTTAGCTCACTTAGCGCAACGCTTTCCTGAAAGTTATTTAATTCCAGAAGGTGGCACCAACTCGCTTGCCATTCAGGGCACTCAACAAATTTTAAAAGATGCTGATCAGACCTTTGACTTCATTTGTTGTGCTGTCGGAACAGGCGGTACGATTTCAGGATTGATTGAGCGCAGTTTAAACCGTCAAAGAATTATTGGATTTTCTGCATTAAAAGGCAATTTTCTGAATGATGAAGTAAAACTACTGACGGGTAAAAACAACTGGCATATCACTGATGATTATTGCTTCGGAGGCTATGCCAAAACTCGACCTGAACTGATTCAATTTATTGAAAAGTTTGAATATGAATACCGTATTCCACTTGAACAAGTCTATACAGGAAAAATGATGTTTGGCATTCATGATCTTATACAACAAAACTATTTCCCCAAAAACGCTAAAGTTTTAGTCATTCATTCGGGCGGGCTTCAAGGTCGAACGATTTAGTTGATCTTGCTTCTGCTTCTGTTCGCTTGAATTAATCCGATAATGCTCAGTTCATCTTAATTTACCGTTATAATTGCGCTGTTTCGTTTTTTGATTATTTTCATGTCTTCCAAGCAATACGATGTTTTAGTAATAGGTGCGGGTGCATCTGGTTTAATGACCGCATATATGGCTGCTCAACGTGGGCGTCGTGTCGTGGTGGTTGAAAAAGCCAATAAAGTAGGGAAAAAAATTCTCATGTCAGGTGGCGGTAAATGTAACTTTACCAATCTGTATGTTGAGCCTGACAACTATATTTCACATAACCCGCATTTTGTTATCTCAGCACTCACTCGTTATACCAATTGGGATTTCATTGGCTTGGTCTGCGAATATGGCATTGAATACGAAGAACGTAAACACGGTCAGCTCTTTACCCTCAACGGCGCGAAAGAAATCTTAGCCATGTTACTTGCTGAATGTGACAAAACTGGTCTAGTCGACATCAAAACCAGTTGCGAGGTGAAAGCCGTCAATGCCCTTGAGGAGCACGGTTTTCAAGTAGCAACCAATTTAGGTTATTTTGAAGTTGAATCTGTCGTGGTCGCATCTGGTGGTCTCTCAATTCCGACGCTTGGAGGCTCAGGCATTGGCTATGAGATTGCTAAACAATTTGGACACTATGTTTATCCGACTCGTGCAGGTCTAGTCCCCTTTACTTTTTCTGATGGTTTCAAAGAAGTGACGACACGACTCAGTGGCAATGCTGTTGAAGCGACATTAAGCAATCATCTCAATAGCTTTACTGAAGCACTCTTGTTTACGCACCGTGGTTTAAGTGGTCCAAGTTCTTTACAGCTCTCAAACTATTGGGATGTGGGTCAAAGTTTTAAAGTCGACTTTTTACCGAGTCTTGATCTCTTGGATTTTTTTAAAACTAGAAAACAAAATCAACCTAAAGTGTTACTCCGCACCTTACTCGCTGAACACTTACCCAAGAGTGTCGTAGTTGAATTGCAACAGTTGATTTGGATGGATCAAGCTGAAATATCAATCGGGAATATCAGTGATGAGAAGCTAGAGGCGATTGCCCAGCGTCTTCATGCATTTGAAGTTAAGCCTTCTGGTACTGAAGGTTACCGTACGGCTGAGGTGACTTTAGGTGGAGTTGATACCGCTGAAGTTTCCTCAAAAACAATGGAAAGTAAAAAGCAAAAAGGGCTTTTCTTCGTCGGAGAAATACTCGATGTAACTGGCCATTTAGGTGGATTTAACTTTCAATGGGCTTGGTCATCTGCACATGCTGCATCTGAGTATGTCTAATTAACAACGAGTATTGTTCATTTTTTCATTAAAGGGGGCATCCTTTGCCCTCTTTGACTATCATCCCTATTGATCAATTGAATGCTTCATTATTCATTTATCTTTTCTAAATGCAGCAATTTATGAGGGTCTTTGGGCGTTGGTATCAGTTGAATCAAGCATTTGTGTGGTTGGATCTGTTACTGCATCATCAATAGATGGTGTATTGAGTCTGTTGTTTTCAGTAGCTTTTGAATTTGCAAAAACAAAGCGGTAAGCGCTTGCTAAAAAACCCACGGTGATACCCGCAATCACTATTGGGGCGAATAATTTATTAAATTTCTTACTCATAATTTTTACTCTTTTTCATGAGGATCAGCCAAACCATGCTGACTGATCCCGACACAAATTTACATGTTATTTAGGGTCATTTTTTGATGGTATATTTTGATCCGACTCTCCTGTAGATCCATAAGGATTATTCAATGTTTGAGTTGGTGCCTCTACATCAATTTGCGTGGGTGGAATGTCTTCGTCTTGATATTCTTCCGCAACAGTTGAAGCATCCATTTGCTCAGTAAGTGGTGGAGTGACTTGTTCAGGCTGATTTGGTCTTGGCTTATTCGCGTCAGATTTCGCTTTATCGATTAAGTCAGTCAACAATCGCTCTGCAGGTTGGCGACCACCTAGACCAAAAGCAAGCGCAAAAGCGACAGCAACCGCTCCAAGTGTTAATCCAAAGGCTAAGTTTACGATTGAGTCAGCGATTCCCATTGCACGCAAGCCCATTGCCACGACTAAACCAATGATCAGTACTCGGACAAGATTCGCTAACCAATGTGCGCTATTGGTCTCACCACGCTTCACCACATTGGCAACAAGATTTGCTAACCAGAAACCAATGACGAGGATAACTGCACCTAAAAGTACATTCGCTCCGAAATAAATGAACATCGCAATCAAATCACTAATTTGATCGAAGCCCAAACGATTCGCAGCTTCAGACACCGCAAAGAGCATGGTGAAGAATACAATCAAATGACCGACAACTTTTGATATTTTGGTTTGACCCAAAAAGCGTTGCATATCGAGCTTTTGAGGAATGTTATCAATACCTGTCCCAGCGATTACTTCAACCACAAGATTAGATACGAAACGTGAGACCACATAAGCAATGATCAGGATTAAACCTGCTGCGATGATATGCGGAATTGCATTCATAATTTCATACAACATTGCTGTTGCTGGTTGTGAAATCGCGTCTACACCCAAAGCCTCAAACGCAATAATCAGTGAAGTAATGATTACTAAGGCAAATACAAATGATCCTAATAGCTTAGGCAGATTGGAATTTTTAAAAATTCCGATTTTTTCAGCTTGCTGTTGAACATTCAAACTTGAAAGTAGTCCTTCGACAATACCGCGTACAATTTTTGCCAAAATGTAACCAACAAATAAAATCACACCTGCCATAAAGATATTCGGCAAGTATGCAACGGCTTCAGTCACCATATTCTGAACTGGATATAACAAACCATTTAAGCCCAAAATAGACAGCACGATCGGTAAGAACAGCAATAAAATGAGCCAGTAAACAATTTCACTGATATTTTGGCTAAATGAGCTCACACCAACGTCTTGACTGAGCTTTTCATCCAATTGTGTACGACTGAGTAGTCGAGTTAATCCAACTTTGACCAAATTTGCTACGATCCACCCAATAAAACCAACTGCTACTGCAGCCAATAATTGTGGGATAAATAGTAAGAATTGTTGAACCATATTACTAAACGGACCACTCACACTGGTCAGGTTTAAAACGTTGAGTGAACCGATAACAGCAATAATGAGGATCAGCCAGAAAACGACTCTGGAGATGATATTTTCTATATTTGAGCGATGTCCTGTCGCGTTACTCAATTTTTGATTGGTATTTAATTTTGCAAGTACCTTCTTAACCCCTGCGGCAACGATTAAAGCGATGATCCATCCTATGAGTAAAATGGCCACTGCAGCAATAATTGGTTGGAATTGCTCCCAATAATACATTGCATCAAAGCCCCCATTTCGAGTGAAGCCGTTATATTCATCATTCATTGGTTACGCCTCTTCTTATGTTAAGTGTTCTGAATTACGATTGATTTAATTCTTTTCCCTAGATCATTTTTCGATCGCGTCATCACACCATAAATTTCGAATATTTTTTAATCAACTCAAAGCATCATAAATACAACACATTGTTGCAAATCAAGAAAAAACCCAGCCTAAGCTGGGTTTAAACATGAAAAGTGTAGTGGTTTATTGATCGTTTGCGACCGCAGTAACGGTATTATCCACTGCTGAATCTGTTGCCGTTGCTGTATCTGCATTATCTTGAGTTGCAGGAATACTCGTATCAGCAGGAATTTGACCTGGTGTTGGTTCACGATCAGCGAGCATATAGAAAATGAAGGCTGCTAAAAAAATACCAACGATAATCAGAATATACACTGGGATCTTACTTTTCTTCTTTTGATCATTATGGGTCGGATGATTGGATTGATCTACCATGATGCCCCTCTTATGTATTTTGATGATTTTTTATACTAGCAATCTATCATGTTGTTTTGTGTGAAAAAACATTATCAATTCGTACTGATCAAAGCACATGAGCTGTGATGCAAAATAGAGTATAATATGCACCCTCCTCATTTTTATTGTCGATCTGTATGACCTATCGCCGACAAAGTGTCTCTTTAGATTTAGACACAGATGTCACTCATGCCTGTTCTTTGCATCATACCCGTGATGGGCATTTGATTGGAATTATTGAGTTTACGAAACCAAGCTATGTGCTGAAGTGGGGTGACTTAGAGTATTTCCGCCGTCGCACTGAAGAGTTTTCGGTGATGCCCTTTCCTGAATGTGTCAACGGCATGATCATCGACATTCGTAACATCGCTTGCTTCTTAGATAATGAAGTACCCATTATTCCTTGGCGTTTACTCGAAGAAGAATGCCCAATTCGTTTAGTGGTTCCACACGATCGTTTGGAGCATTATGCAGGTTTATTTGAACCGACTTGGCTCACGAGTGATGTAGATACTGCGATTCAAGAGATTCGTGAATTTATGGATATGTTTGTCCATTAAGTATGTCGCATAGTATTCCTATGTAATTTAGAAAAAAAACCTCCGAGATGGAGGTTTTTTGCCATAATTCCCTCACCCAAAGAGAGAGGGTGATTAGGACTTACCAATAGTTCTCTACTGCAATATTTCCTTCACCACGGCGATTCATGGTCAGGCCACGGGCTTTCAGTGCCTCTTTTGTATCTTCAACCATTTGGGGATTCCCACACAGCATGATATGTGACGTTTGCGGATTAAAATCGAGACCAACGGTTTTCTCTAACGCTCTATTTTCGATCAATACTGGCAATCGATCATGCAATGGTGCATTTGGATCACGTGTAATAATTGGCACAAATTTAAATCCTGTATGACCTTCACCAAAGGTATCCGCGACTTCCTGAATTCGGTCTACGTAAGCCAATTCACTTGCTGTTCTCACACTGTAAACCAAATGAATATTTTTATATTTTTGCCATACTTCAAAGTCTTGCAACATAGAAATAAATGGTGCGAGCCCCGTGCCTGTCGCCAATAACCACAGGTCATTTGGCATAGGTAACTGGTAACGTGCTAACGTCAAAAATCCATAAGGAATCTTTTCCAAATAAAGTTCATCACCAACTTTGAGATGTTGTAAATTTGATGTAAAAGCACCATCTGGTACAACAATTGAAAAGAATTCTAAGGTTTCATCAAAAGGCGATGAAACGACAGAATACGCACGTACCACCAAATCATCGCCAACTTTCAAACCAATACGCGCGAACTGCCCTGCGGTAAATTTAAAATGTGCGGGACGCGTCATGGTAAAGCTAAATAAAGTGTTGGTCCAACGATGTACAGAAAGGACTTTTTCTACGCTAAATTTTTCAATTGACATAATTTCTACGTGGCATGACAGACTGCGCTCATGGTAGCATGACAATATAATTTATTAATATTTTTTCACATTAAGGCTTCATTCATGCGCATGACATTACGCCAACTGGCTGTTTTCGTAGCTGTCGCTCAAGAGGGTACGGTAACTAAAGCAAGTGATGCTGTACGACTCACACAAAGTGCTGCAAGTATGGCGTTAGCAGATCTTGAAGATGGTCTCGGTGCACCATTATTTGATCGCTTAGGAAAACGATTACAACTGAATGACTTGGGTCGTTTTTTACTTCCACAGGCGCTTGAAATTTTAGGTCGATGTGAATCATTTGAACAAGCGGCAAAAGGCGAGCTTCAAAGTATTGATCTCCGTATTGGGGCGACTTTGACCATTAGTGATTATTTGATGCCTGATTTAATGGCTGATTTTCTTCAATTACAACCACAAGCACATTTGCAACTTCAAGTGGGCAATACGCGTCAAATGATTGAAGCTGTTAATCAATTCCAACTTGATTTAGCCCTTATTGAAGGTTCATGTCACTTACCTCAATTACAATCGATCCACTGGCGTGATGATGAGCTTGCTGTGTGTTGCTCACCAGACCATCCTTTGGCGAAATTAGACCGCCCTCTGACCATTGAAGACTTTAAACAGGCTGAATGGATTTTACGTGAAGAAGGTTCAGGGACTCGTGAAGTCTTTGACAACGCAATCCTGCAAGACTTACCGAATGCCAATATTCGTTTAACTTTGGGTCATAATGAAGCTATTTTGAAAATTGTTGCTGGTGGTTTAGGCATGTCATGTATTTCAAAATTAGCCATTGAACCATTAAGAGAAAAAGAGCAACTGGTGATTTTAGAAACGCCGTTCTGGCAACTCACACGTCCTTTATTTATGTTAGTACACCGTCAAAAATATCAGGGACCTGGTTTAAAAGCCTTTATGAAATTCTGTGATGCTTAATAAAACAAGCTCCTCATTGGAGCTTTTTTTATTTCTCAGCTTCTTTCTTTTGTTCTTTGATAATGTGTTCTTGTTCTACCGCATAAATTTTTGCTTTTGCGTCTTGCTCTTCTCTGTATTGCTCATATTTTTGAAATCCCCAAACACCCAGATTAATGAACACTAAAATAGGGACAATACTTGCAAATATCCATGGATTAAATTGCTTGTTTGGATCTTTTATCTTCTTGGCTTTTTTCTTTGATTTTTTATCAGCTCCGAATTCATCAACACGCGAACTCGTAATGAATTTTTGCGCATTAAATTTTAATTGAAAATGCGTTTTAACATCAGGGAGTTCTTTACGTACAACTTTTGGTGGGCGCCCTTTTGCATGGGTTGGCTCGGGTAGATGATCATCTACGTTCTCTTCAGGCGCACTCTCATTCAAAGGTTGAACTTTCGTAAGTGGTACGACAGCTGACTCATCTAAGACTGGCACACGGCGACTTGGCTTTGATTCGAGCATTTCTTTAATTTGCTCTTCCTCAAGAGGTTCACCTAAGGAAATTTTAGATACTGGATCTGAAACTTGATCTGCATGATGTTCAGCACCAGAACCATCCAACACGATTGATTCTTTACTCAGTGTATTAAAATTTAGTTCAAAATCTTGGATTTGTGTTTGTGAGTCAAGCGTACTTTCCTGATCTGCAAGACGCTTTTCGATCAGCTCATCTAGCTCTTGTTCAAACTTCTTAGACTCACCTTCTAAATCTTCGTGCGCACGATAAAAAAGTTGATTCAAGGGTTGTTCGACGCGTGCATGTTTATTGTCTAACCGCACGATAAATTTTGCATGACGTTGGTCGTCTTTATCGACCACGATACATTTCACACGCTCACCAATTTGAGGCGCGATACTGGAATTTGCCATGTCATTCAATACGAAATGTACATCAAAATCATGATCATTGATTTTGATAATTCCTGCTTTCAATGCAGGGTCGTACGAATGTAAAACACCCCTGTAAAACATGTTATTTCCCCAGCATAAAAAAGATTGATTCTTAGTAATTAGTTTTTTAAATTTATCGTTGAATCAAAATCTTAATAAAAAAGGAGGCCTTAGCCTCCTCTATAATTTAATCAAATTTTAATCTTTTTGTACAGAACCAAAAATTTTATCGCCAGCATCCCCAAGACCCGGAACGATATAACCATTCTCGTTTAAACCGTTGTCTACAGCTGCGGTAAAAATGACAACATCAGGATGTGCTTCTTCCACACGTTTAATGCCTTCTGGTGCTGCAACCAAAACCATCACTCGGATATCTTTACAACCACTCGCTTTAAGGACATCAATAGCAGCAACCAATGATGATCCAGTCGCAAGCATTGGATCAATAATCATCGCTATACGGTTTTGTACGTCAGGTACCAATTTCTTATAGTATGTACGTGCTTCTAATGTTTCCTCATCACGCTCTAAACCAAGAACAGAAACTTTTGCACTTGGAATAAGATTTAAGAAACCATCAAGCATACCAATGCCAGCACGTAAAATTGGTACAACAGTAATTTTTTTACCTGCAATACGCTGTGTTGTCACCGGGCCATTCCAGCCATTAATTTCGTGATCTACAACAGGTAAATCTTTGGTTGCTTCGTAAGTCAGTAACATTGTGACTTCTTGCGCTAACTCACGGAAGTTCTTCGTGCTGATATCTGCACGGCGTAATAAACCTAATTTATGACGAATGAGCGGATGACGAATTTCTTGGATTGGCACGGGAGAACACCTGAAGCATAAATGTAAATTCTGTCTATTATAAATGTTTTTAATATAAGAAATAAGAAAAGCCCTCAATGAATGAGGGCTTTTTTTGTTAACAACAATAGTTTTTTTAGATTAATCGATCAACTATTGAAGAACGATATGTAATGGCGCGATCAATTGTGCTTGATTTGCCATCGCAATGACTGGATCTGGATATACACCGATTACAAGCACTGCAAGCGCAGCAAGCAATACCATAATACCACCCACTTTTTGACCCCAATGTTTATCAGCATCAATACGTGGAGTGTCTGGTGGCGTCATATACATGACGATCATGACACGTAGGTAATAGTATAGACCAATACCAGAACCCACAATGATCATCGCAGCGAAGAACCAATGTGCTTCAGACACAACTGTCATGATCAGCATGAATTTACCGATGAAGCCTGCAGTTAACGGAATACCTGCAAGAGATAGCATCATCACAGTCAGTGTTGCCGTCAATACTGGACGACGCCAGAATAGACCACGGTAGTCTGCAAGTGATTCTGCTTCGTCATTGTTGTTGTATGGGCTAGACATCAACGCTACAGCACCAAACGCACCAATCGTCGTTAATACATACGTTAATACATATAAACTTACTGACGTTAAGCTTAAGAAAGATGTCGTAACAACAGCAAGGAATAAGTAACCAAAATGCGCAATTGACGAGTATGCCAAAATACGTTTTAAGTTCACTTGTTTCACTGCAAGCATGTTACCAATCAAGATTGATAACACTGCAATGACGATCAAAATCGTTTTGATCGATTCGATACCAATTACACCTGAAGACAGTAAGTAACGTACGAATAAACCAATCATTGCAACTTTAGCTACAGTAGCAAGGAATGTTGCAATTGGTGCTGGAGCACCTGCATACACATCTGGCGTCCATTTATGGAATGGCGCTAAAGACAATTTAAATGCAACAGCTGCGATGATTAAACCAAGACCTAAGATTCCAAATACAGTGGTAAGTTTCTCACCAAATTGAGGAATATAAGATTGCAGCGCCATCATCAATTGAGGATCTTGAGACTTAGTTAACGCCCAGAACATATCATCCACTTGCCCCGCAAATGATAATGAACCTAGAACTGAGTAAACATAAGCCATACCCATCAACAACATTGCAGAAGCAGTTGCAGAAAGTACAAGATATTTAATACCCGCTTCGAGTGACTTACCGCGTTGGTAGGTATAAGCAATCAGACCGTACACTGGAATCGACATTAACTCTAAGCTAATGAAGAATGATGCAAAGTGTGAACTTGTTACCATTAACATTGCCCCTGAAACAGAGATCAACATTAATAGATAAAGTTCTTCACGATTATCTTTATAGGTTTCGATATATGCATGTGACAGTGTGCAACAAGCCAATGCAGCAATCAAAATAATCACTTGATAGAACAGACCAAAAGCATCAACCATAAATAGGTTCATGACATTTGGTGAGATCTGAGAACCTGTAAACAACGTGAATAGAATATTCAACAATGCAAGGTTAAGACCGATAACAGATACTGTCGCAATCAAATTATGATTACGTTTGATTGCAGTCAAAATCATTACGATGATTGCTGTTAAAGCAACAATCATCACAGGAGCTAATGGCATTAGCTCAGAAAATGATAGTGTGAAGTTCATGACTTATTGCATCTCCACATTTTCGAGTTGAGTTGTGGCTTGTTCAACCACTTCAACTACTTCTTGTACTGGAATGTAGCTATTCGCAATCCAAGCCAAACTTGATTCTGAAATATCAAGGAAGCTTTGTGGATACAAACCAAGCCATAACAGACCGAACGCACAAATTAACAAAATACCAAGCTCACGCGCATTAAGATCTTTTAATGGGTTCGCATAGTGTTGTTTTTGCTCTTCGTTTGGCACACCAAATAACGCTTTATGAATCAGGATTAAACCATATAGACCCGCAAATACTAAGCTGATCGCAGCAATAATCGTGAATGTAGGGAATTGAGCAAATGCACCCATCAAGATGAGGAACTCACCAATGAAGTTACCTAAACCAGGGATACCTACAAGCGCAGCAATAAAGAACATCAAGAAGAATGGTAAATACTGGAATTGACCACGAATACCACCCATCAAGCGTAAATCACGTGTGTGAAGACGCTCATACACTTGACCACACATAATGAATAATGCTGCTGACGATAAACCGTGAGCCAACATCATGACCATCAGACCTTGGAAGGTCAGGATGTTACCTGCGTAGATTGCAAGTAAAACAAAGCCCATGTGTGAAATCGACGTATATGCCAACAAACGTTTCATATCGGTTTGCTGGAAAGCACACCAAGCACCGTAGAAGATACCGATTAAACCGAAAATGATTGCTACATCAGCAAACTGCGCTGAAGCAACTGGGAAGAATGGAATGACGAAACGAAGTAAACCGTAAGCCGCTGTCTTAATTAAGATACCCGCAAGGTCTACAGAACCTGCTGTAGGTGCTTGTGCGTGCGCGTCTGGTAACCAACCATGCAATGGGAAAACAGGAAGTTTGACTGCAAAACCAATAAACAAACAAATCATAAATGCAAAGGCAATTGATGACGTTTGTGGGTTAGCATCCAATGTATTCGCAACAGCGAGTAAATGGTTATAACTGAAGCTGATTGTATCTGTCATCATGAAACCGTAGATCACAAGACCTAAGATACCAATCAACATGATCAGACCAGCCACCTGCGTGTAAATAAAGAATTTAGTCGCAGCGTAAACACGAGATTTACCAGAAGCACCTTTGTGGCCCCAGAGTGCAATCAAGAAGTAGATTGGAACGAGCATCATCTCCCAGAAGAAGAAGAACAAGAACAAATCAACAGCCAAGAATACACCGATCACGCCACCTAAAGACCATAAAAGGTTTAAGTGGAAGAAACCAACGTTCTTCTGAATTTCACCCCAAGAACAGCCAACCGCCAATACACCTAGTAAAGCAGTTAAACCGACCATTAGAAGTGAAAGACCATCCACCGCTAAGTGGATGTTAATGCCAAGGGTTTGAATCCAAGGTACATAGAACTCTGCAGACCAAGTCGGTACAGTTTCACCAATTTGGTAGCTGTAGGTACCTGATTGCCATAAAGCAACGGTCATGCCCAAAGTAATGAGCATACCCACAAGTGCGATATAACGTGGTAGGTGTTGATCTAATTTATCAACGACCCAACAAATAAAACCAGCAATGAACGGAATGAGGATCAGCGCGGGTAAATACCAGTTATTGATGTTTTCCATCTTATTTCCCCACGATCTGAGTCACGATCAGAATCATGATAATCACCACGATACCGAACGCCATGCTCGATGCGTACTCACGCAAAGAACCTGTTTGACGTGAACTAGTGAAGCTATGACCACCTTTAACAATCGCTGGCAATACAAGCCATACGCCATCAATCGGGTCACGACCAATCATTTTTGCAATAAATAAGTAAGGTTTTACAAACACGAGGTCATATAACGCATCGAAACCAAGCGCATTACGACAGATATTTGCAAGTCCAGCACCCAATGAAGTGCGAGCAAAACCTTGAACTGCTTTATAAGCAAAAGCAAATAAGACAACACCAACCGCTAAACCAGCAAGTGCGATTGCAATAGCGACATATTCTGCACCATGCGCACCAGCTTCTAGCGCTTCAGGAATAACAAATGCAGGGATTTGTGCTGCATCAAGAATACTCATGACTGGCGCTTTAAGTACGATTGCCAAACCTGTAGAAAGGACAGCAAGAATCGCTAAAGGAGCCCAGTAAGTTGCACCTTTGATTTCGTGATATGGCGTTTTCTCTTCGCCAAAGAACACAATCCAAATTAAACGGAACGTGTAGATTGACGTTAAGAATGCACCAGCAACACCGACCCAATACAATGTATTGAATACAGGTAAGCCTGCGATATGACTTTGTGTCCACACAGCCGCCAAGATTGCATCTTTTGAGAAGAAACCAATCGTTAAGAATGGAATCGCTGCTAAGGCACCGCCACCGATCGCGAAACAAGCAAATAAGAATTTATTACGCTTGAACAAACCACCCATTTTGAAAATGTTTTGTTCGTGATGGTATGCAAGAATCACCGCACCTGATGACAAGAACAACAACGCTTTGAAGAATGCGTGAGTGAGCATGTGGAACAAGCCTGCTTGGTATGCTTCAGCACCTACAGCCATAAACATATAACCGAGCTGACTCATTGTAGAGTAAGCAAGAATACGTTTGATGTCTGTTTGAACCAGTGCAGCAAAACCTGCAACTAATAATGTTACCGCACCTGTGATTGAGATAAACACCATGACTTCTGGTGCCATTTCAAATACAGAGAACATACGGCAGCATAGGTAAACACCTGCTGTTACCATTGTTGCAGCATGGATTAATGCAGATACTGGTGTAGGACCCGCCATCGCGTCTGCTAACCATGTTTGTAATGGGATCTGCGCAGATTTACCTGCAGCACCCAAGAACAACATTAATGCAGTCCAAATGGTTAACGATGAGCTTTGTGTCATTACCACAGGCGCAGCAGCAACGATTTCAGCAATATTCAATGTTCCAAATTGTTGGAAAATTAAGAATAATGCGATGAGTAAGAAAACGTCACCAATACGTGTCACGGTGAATGCTTTAATTGCAGCAGCACCATTTGCTGGATTTTGGTAGTAATAACCAATCAGCAAGTATGAGCACAGACCAACACCTTCCCAACCTAAGAATAACAACGCAAGGTTGTCACCCAACACAAGCAATAACATGCTTGCTACGAATAAGTTGAAGTAAGAGAAGAAACGTGCAAAGTCTTCTTCACCACGCATATACCATGATGCAAAGATATGAATTAAGAAACCCACACCCGTAATCATGCCAAGCATAAGTAAAGATAAACCATCTAAGTGCAAGCTAATACCTGGCTCAAAACCACCCACACTGAACCAAGTCCAAAGGTGAGTCACTTGAGATGTTTCACCGCTGTTGATGAAATTCATACCAGCCAATAATGCACATAGTGCTGAAAGACCAACTGAACCCACACCAATAATGGCAGCTACAATTTCAGGAAGCTTATTACGCCCTGCCGCTAAAAGGATAAAACCAATGAGCGGAAATAATATGGTTAATGCTAATAAACTCATCCGCGCATCTCACTAGCAGCATCTACATCCAAATGATGGAAGCGATGATAGAACTGAAGGACGATCGCAAGCCCGATACACGCTTCTGCCGCAGCAAGCGTTAAGATCAAGATAAACATGATCTGACCATCTGGTTGCACCCATGCACTACCAGCAAGGACAAATGCAAGCGCAGCTGCATTCATCATGATCTCAAGGCTCATTAACATAAATAGAAGGTTGCGTCGCACCATTACACCGTAGAAACCGAGTGCAAAAAGAATGGTTGCAACAATCAAACCATGCTCTAAAGGGATATTACCCATTATTCTTTTTCCTCTTCTGCACTTGGTTCACGTTTGCCTAAGTGGAATGCAGCAACTAACGCAGCAAGCAATAACATTGCGGCAACTTCAACCAATAATAAATATTGTGTAAAGAGTGCTTGACCAACTTCTTTAGGGCCTACAACTTCTGTACCCATTAAAGGACCAGAAATGCTGTGCTCTGAAGTCATTGTCCAAACTAAAACTAGACCCATTAAAAAGCTCATCAATGCAGGGTAAGCCCAAGCATCAGATGTTAACCATTTACGTTCTTGTTCAACAGTTTGAGAACCAAGGTTCAACATCATCACAACGAAGACGAAAAGAACCATAATGGCACCAGCGTAAACAATAATCTCAAGTGCACCTGCAAATGGTGCACCAACTATCATGAACATACCAGCAACTGCAAGTAACGAAACGATTAAGCTTAAAAGTGCGTGTACTGGATTCGCATTAGTCACAACACGAACCGTAGAAACGATGGCCACAAGTGCCATCAAATAAAATGGCCACATCATGGTAATAAGCTCCGTACATCGACAGGTGCGCTTTCACGCTGAGCCTGACCTTTGTCTTTACCAGCTACAGCCATACCAGTTACACGGTAGAAGTTATAGTCTGGATATTTACCAGGACCAGAAATGAGCAAGTTTTCTTTCTCATAAACTAAGTCTTGACGAACGTATTCACTGAGTTCGAAATCAGGTGTCATCTGAATAGCAGTTGTAGGACATGCTTCTTCACACATACCGCAGAAAATACAACGAGAGAAGTTGATACGGAAAAATTCCGGATACCAACGACCATCTTCTTTTTCAGCTTTCTGTAATGAAATACAGCCAACAGGGCAAGCTACAGCACACAAGTTACAAGCTACACAACGCTCTTCACCATCTGGGTCACGTGTCAATACGATACGGCCACGGAATCGTGGTGGAACGATTTCTTCAGCTTTAACTTCAGGGTATAAAATAGTGTCACGTTTACGTGTTGCGTGGCTAAATACCATCCACAACGAACGTACAATTGACCCAAACCCAGCTAGAATTTTATACATAATGTTCTCCCTGCTGTCCTAGGCCTGATTCATCAAAATCACAGCACCAGTCACCAACAAGTTGACCAACGCTAAAGGCAAACAAATCTTCCAACCAAAGTTCATCACTTGGTCATAACGTGGACGCATTAATGAACCACGTGCCAAGACAAACATCATCACAAAGAATGCTGTTTTAATCATGAACCAGAATGCTGGAGGTAGGAAATCTAGACCAAATGGTGCTAACCAACCACCGAAGAATAAGGTTACGATCAAAGCTGAGATCAGGACAACATTGACGTATTCCGCAACGAAGAACATCCCCCATTTCATACCACCATATTCGACATGGTAACCTTCCGCCAATTCTTGTTCCGCTTCTGGTTGGTCAAATGGGTGACGATGCGTTACCGCAACACCTGCAACCACGAAGATGAGGAAACCTAAGAATTGTGGAATGACAAACCATACATCTTTTTGAGCTTCTACGATTTCACGCATGTTGAATGAGCCTGCAATTGCAACCACACCCATCAAGGAAATACCTAAGAAGACCTCATAAGAAATCGTTTGCGCTGCTGAACGAAGACCACCGAGTAATGCATATTTATTGTTTGATGACCAACCACCAAATAAAACTGCATACACTGCAATACCCGCCATTGCCATAAAGAACAATAGACCGATACTCATGTCTGCAACACCTAAATAAGGTGATACAGGGATAACCATGAACGATAACACCGCAGTTGCCATTGCAACTGCTGGAGCTAAACGGAAAGTCAATTTATCTGCAAACTTTGGTGTCCAGTCTTCTTTGAACATGATTTTCAGCATGTCGGCAACAATCTGGAACATCCCCCCAGGACCTACACGGTTTGGACCGTAACGGTCTTGCCATAAGCCAAGTAAACGACGCTCAATGAAAGACATCAACGCAGCAATCAAAACTACAACGAGCAAGATCACAATCGCTTGAACTACAGAGTAGGCAATTGGCCAGTTCTCAGCCCAAAGCGGCGTTTGACGGATTAATTCTTGTTCCATGAATTATGCTCCTACCGCGACTGATACAGGCTCAGCTAACGATACCGTTGGCGCGAGACCAATTGGGTAACCAATATAACCTGTAGGTAAATATTCAATGACTTGAACAGGAAGAACGATCGAAGCCTCACCTGCTTTCACAGTAATGTTTTGGCCATCTTTCACATTCAAGCGCGCTGCATCTTGCTCACCCACTGCAAATACCGCTTCTGGAATACGAGACTCCATTGCAGGTGTTTTCACTGTGAATTCACCAGATCCAAAAATATGATGCATTGGAACAAGGCGGAAACTCTCAGCATTTACAAGAACTGGTGCTGGTGCAACGTATGTGCGTGCTGGTAATTTCGCAAGGCGATCAAATAAACGAATACCTGAATCACCACCTTTTAAAGAACCGCCCACTGATTCTTGGAACTTATTCCAAGCTTGTGGTGAGTTCCAACCTGCTGACCATGCAAATGGAACTAACGCTGACGGCGTTTGGTTCCCGACATAACCTTCCATAGAGAATGTTAATGCAGAGTCTTGATCAGTTGGTTGTTTAGGCTCATGGACAGATAACGGCGCACGAAGTGAAGTACGACCAGAGTAACGACGTGGTTCACGTGCCACTTTAAGACCATGGACACGGAATCCTGCATCTGGTGCTACATCTTGAATCGCTTCAAGCGCAGGTACATTCTTGGCAACTGATTCGATGACATCATCAAGCACAGTCCAAGAAATTGCTTTGCCTTTCACGCCAGTTTCAATGGCATGTAACCAACGCCAAGATTCTTTGATCGCAAGTTCTGGTTTGTAGTAACTTGGGTCATATACTTGATAGAAACGTTGTGCACGGCCTTCTTGAGATACCACAGTACCGTCACCTTCAGCAAAGCTCGCTGCAGAAAGAACGATATTCGCTCTTTTCACCGTTTCAGTTTCTGAATGGTCAAGCACGATCACGTCTTTACCAGACAAAGCAGCATCTACTTGCACTGCAGGTAAACGACGATAAAGGTCGTTTTCTACAATCACGACAGTGTCATAGTCTTGTGCAAATGCTTGCTCAAGGCTGTTACCGCCAAAGATTGCTAAGCCCATTGAGTTCACTTCAGGAACAGTCAAAGTTAGACCCGCATTACCCAGATTCTGTGCAACTTGTGCAGCAGCTTCCATAATTGCAGCTTCTTGCAAGCTTGTACCAGAGATAATCAATGGTTTTTTTGCAGCTTTTAAAGTGTCAGCAATGGTTTGAGCAAATGCTTTTGCATCTTCTTCTAAACCGGTAATACTTTCACCTTTCACCGCCGCAGCAACAGCAAAACCTAAACGTGCGATATCATTTGGAGAAGCAACGACTTCACCAGTAGCTACGTCAGATAAACGTGTTTGAGTCGCAGCCAAGATATAAATTGGTGATTTTTCGTCTTGAGCAATACGTTGTACTGGCTCAGCCAACCATTCTTGTGTACGGCGTTCTGCAGCCATTTCTTTGGCTTTGTTCTTCGCAGCTTGACGTACTGACAATGCCATACGTGGTGCAGTTTGTGTTAAATCTTCACCGAGAATTAAGACAGCATCGTAGCTTTCAATTTCACGCATACCTGGGTTATATACACCCTCGGTTTGCATGATTGATGCAGCAAGTTCAACCAAGTTTTGCTCTTTTTGAGACATACCTGTTGAATAGTTTGCTTGTCCAACCAATTCACGAAGCGCAAAGTTAGACTCAAGAGATGCACGTGGAGAACCAATACCCAATACTTTTTTGCCTTGGATTTTCTCAATCACGGTGTCTAACGCTGTATCAACTGAAACAGTCTCTACATTGCTACCTGAACGGAATTGCGGTTGACGTGGACGGTCTTCACGGTTCACATAACCCGTACCGAAACGGCCTTTATCGCACAGGAAGTATTGGTTGACTTCACCGTTAAAACGGTTTTCTACACGGCGTAATTCACCATAACGCTCACCCGGAGAGATGTTACAACCTGAAGAACAGCCTTGGCAGACGCTTGGCGCATACTGCATGTCCCATTTACGGTTATAACGTGCAGAGTGTGTTTTGTCTGTGAATACGCCCGTCGGACATACTTCAGTTAAGTTACCCGAGAACTCAGACTCTAAAGTACCTGATTCTGGACGACCAAAATAAACACGTGAAGCGTTTGCATACACACCGAAGTCTGTACCACCTGCGTAGTCTTTATAGTAACGAACACAACGGTAACATGCGATACAACGGTTCATCTCGTGTGCAATGAACGAACCAAGTTCTTGGTTGTAATGCGTACGTTTCGTGAAACGGTAACGACGACGGTCATGTTGTGTCATCACAGTCATATCTTGGAGGTGACAGTGACCACCTTCCTCACAGACTGGACAGTCATGTGGGTGGTTCGTCATCAAGAATTCAACAATAGACGCACGGAAATCTTTTGCTTCTTTGTCTTCAATCGAGATGTAGGTATTGTCAGCTGCAGGTGTCATACATGACATAACTAAACGACCGCGAGTATCTTCTGGATTCGCGTATTGAGTTACAGCACATTGACGGCAAGAACCGACAGAACCTAAGGATGGATGCCAACAAAAGTACGGGATATCAATACCCAAAGACAAGCATGCTTGTAGCAAGTTCTCTGAGCCATTGACTTCATACGATTTGCCATCGACATGAATTGTAGCCATAGTCGAATTCCTTAAGCTTGTTCTACGTTGCTAACTTGAGCAGCGGCATTCACCACTTTTGCTTCAAATTCGCCACGGAAATATTTGAGTGCACCCATGAGTGGTTCCATAGCACCAGGAGCGTGAGCACAGAAAGTCTTACCAATCCAAAGCTTACGTGTAAGCTCTTGCAAATGATCGATGTCTTCTTTCTTGCCTGTACCATCTTCAAGTGCTTTAAGCGCTTTCACTGCCCAAGGTAAACCATCACGACATGGTGTACAGAAACCACATGATTCACGCGCAAAGAATTCTTCTAAGTTACGTGTTGCTGAAACCATACATTGAGTTTCATCAACCACCATGAGCAAACACGTACCTAAACGCGAACCTGCTTTCATGATGCTTTCCGCATCCATTGGAAGATCGATGTGTTCAGCTGCCAAAAAGTCAGTTGATGCACCACCTGGTAACCATGCTTTAAGCTTTAAGCCATCTCGCATACCACCCGCATGTTCTTCAATCACTTCACGTGCAGTTGTACCGAATGGAAGCTCCCAAAGACCAGGGAATTTCACTTTACCTGATGCACCATAAATTTTAGTGCCTGGATCTTTCGACTTACCTGCAGATAAATTGATATACCACTCAGGACCACGCAGCATAATTGCAGGTAAGTTATTGTAGGTCTCTACGTTGTTAACAATCGTAGGACGACCCCAAGCACCTGCAACTTGTGGGAATGGTGGTTTTGTACGTGGATTTGCACGGCGACCTTCAAGCGAGTTGATCAATGCAGTTTCTTCACCACAGATATAACGACCCGCACCAGTGTGCACATGTAGTTCAAAGTTCCAGCCAGAACCAAGGATGTTTTCACCCAAGTAACCTTTGGCACGAATTTGCTCTAAAGCTTGGTTCAAATATTTCGCAGCTTCGATGTATTCACCACGGATAAAAATATAACCATGGGTTGCTTCAAGTGTATAACCTGCAATTAACATCCCTTCGATCAATTGATGAGGAAGTTTTTCCATCAACAAACGGTCTTTGAATGTACCTGGTTCCATCTCATCGGCATTACAAATCAAGTAACGAGGACCTGAATTGTCATTTGGCGCCATGAGTGACCATTTAATCCCTGCAGGGAAACCAGCACCACCACGACCTTTCACAGTCGCTGCTTTAATGATTTCCAATACATCTTTAGGCGGCATTGTGAGTGCTTTTTTAAAGCCTTCATACCCTTCAAGAGACTCATAGTCTTCTACACTATGAACAAATTCTTGCTTGCTCAAACGCCATGTTAATGGGTGAGTTTCTGGGTTACCGTCGCCATAAATCGGTTTTGGTTCAGTATTCATACATACTTCTCCAATAACTGTTTCACTGAAGAAACTTCTACTAGACCGTGAGTATCTTCATTAATCATCAAGGTTGGACCCTTATCACAGTTTCCTAAACAGCAAATCGGGAGCAAAGTAAAACGACCATCAGCTGTCGTTTGACCAAATGAAATCCCGAGTTCGCGTTGGAATGCTTCTGCTAAAGTTTCCGCACCCATCAAGAAGCAAGCAATAGAATCACAAAGCAAAATTACGTTGCGACCTACTGGCTGGCGGTAAATACGGTTATAGAATGTTGCCACACCTTCCAAATCAGCAAGGCTCATTGACAACATCTGCGCAATCGCATTCATTTGCGCATCATCCACCCAACCATTACGACGTTGAACACATTTAAGTGCATCTAAACATGCCGCACGTGGGTATGGGTAATGACCAATGTGATGCTCGATTTCGTGGATTTCTTCCGCAGTTAAAATCCCTTCGACATTCACACGTGGCTTTTTATCAGTCAAAATCATCATAATGCGTACCCCTTAGCGATCCACGTCAGCCATTACGACATCAATCGTCGCTAAATAAATGATTAAGTCAGATACAAGACTGCCGTTAATTACAGAAGGAATTTGCTGTAAGTGCGTGAAGGTTGGTGTACGAATACGGGTACGGTAACTCATCGTTGACTTGTCTGAAGTCAAGTAGTAGTTCGATGCACCTTTTACCACTTCCGCCATAACAGATGCTTCACCTGCTGGCATGACAGGACCCCATGACACGCTTAAGAAGTGCGTAATCAAAGTTTCAATGTCTTGTAGTGTCTTATCTTTCGGTGGTGGAACAGCCAATGGGTGATCCGCTTTATAAGGACCAGATGGCATGTTATCCAAGCACTGCTTGATGATTTTTAAAGATTGTTCGATTTCACGGTAGTGAACGATCACACGTGCATATGCATCGCCTTCGTATTCTACAGGCACTTCGAAGTCGTAATTTTCATAACCGCTATATGGACGATATTTACGTACGTCAAAATCAATACCTGTTGCACGTAAACCTGTACCTGTTACACCCCATGCCAATGCAGATTTTGCATCGTATTGCGCAACATTACGGGTACGACCTTCAAATACCGAGTTTTTAAGTGCTGCAGTATGATATTCCTTCAAACGTTTAGGCATCCAATCCAAAATTTCACGGATCAAATGTTGCCAGTTGTTTGGAAGATCGTGTGCAGTACCACCGATACGGAACCATGCTGGGTGCATACGGTAACCCGTGATTGCTTCAATCGCGTCATAGATCTTTTGACGATCGGCGAACATATAGAATACTGGGGTCATACCGCCGGCATCCTGAATCGCTGTACCGATATAAAGCAAGTGGTTATTAATACGGAACAGTTCCGACATCATGACACGAATACATTGCGCACGTTCTGGCACAGTGATCCCTGCCATCTGCTCCACACCCATCACATAAGGCATGTTTTGCGCACAACCACCTAAGTAGTCAACACGGTCAGTATACGGAATGAATGAATGCCAAGTTTGACGTTCAGCCATCTTTTCCACACCACGGTGGTGATAACCGATATCAGGCACACAGTCTTTCACTTCTTCGCCATCTAACTGCAAGATCACACGGAATGCACCATGCGCAGATGGATGGTTAGGACCCAAGTTCAAGAACATGAAGTCTTCATCAGCATTACCGCGTTTTAGACCCCAATCTTCAGGTACAAAACGTAAATGCTCTTGTTCGAAATCTTGTTTCGCTTGGTTCTGACGATAAGGTGTGTATTCAGTCGCACGTGCAGAATATTCTTTACGCAACGGATGACCTTCCCAATACGTTGGCAATAAAATACGACGGAGCATTGGATGCCCTTCGAAGTTAATGCCGAACATATCGTAAGCTTCACGTTCGTACCAGTTGGCATTTGGCCAAATGTTGGTTGCTGTTGGAATATTGAGATCAGACTCATTCAACGCAACTTTAATACGAATATCCGTATTACGCTCTAGTGACAACAAGTGATAGAACACAGTGAAGTCAGACGCAGGTAACCCATCGCGGTGAGTACGTAAACGCTCATCTACCGCTGACAAGTCAAACAACATCACGTAAGGACGTGACACTGTACGCAAGAACATTAATACGTCTTGTACACGTGAGCGCTCAACCCAGACTGTTGGAAAGTCTTCAAAAGTCGTTTGCACGTAGAAATTCTCACCAAACTTGGTTTTGAGCTCTTCTACAATTGCAAATGCTGGGCGTGAATCAACTGGAGTTGATTCTGGCATAGCAATGTCAGTTTCAGCCATTGGCTTGGCTTCCTATTTAATACAAATTCATTCAACCAAAACGACAATTACACCCAAGCGGGTGCATCAATATTATTTGCCGTTAAGATTATTTAATTTCATCCATAGAGCGTAAGTGTTTTACTGCAATACGTTCAGCATTCTTACGGTCACGTTCAGGCTGCATCTTTGGCTTATAAACTGGCTTAAGATCATCACCGATCACCGCAGAAAGCGGACGACGCTCTAATTGAATTTGGTCTTGCAATAACATCAACGCTTGGATTAATGCTTCAGGACGCGGTGGGCAACCTGGAATATACACATCCACTGGAATGATTTTATCGACACCTTGTACAACCGAGTAAATGTCATACATACCGCCAGAGTTTGCGCATGCACCCATTGAGATCACCCATTTAGGTTCTAACATTTGCTCATAAAGGCGTTGAATTACAGGTGCCATCTTGACGAAGCATGTACCCGCAACAATCATCAAGTCCGCTTGACGTGGTGAAGCACGAATTACTTCGGCACCAAAACGTGACAAGTCATGCACGCCTGTTAAAGTCGTTGCATACTCTACGTAGCAGCAAGATGTACCAAAGTTGAACGGCCAAACTGAGTTTTTACGACCCCAGTTTACTGCTGTATGCGCCAAATCCTCTAAACGAGTCATGAACACATTCTTATTCACTTCTTCTTGTAGAAGCGGATCCTCTACAACGATACGCTCTTGAAGTGGATACTGATCAGCATCCGGATTCGCACGGGTTAATGTATATTTCATCCCGTATTACTCCTTATCAGATGATGTAGTCGTTGGCGAAGCTTTTACACGACCAGATGATTGCGCTGGAATTTGACCTGTAGGGTCAACCACCAACTCCTCAATTGAGTTGAAGCGAGTAATTTCTGCGAGATCCATATTTGGCGAACCAATTTTAGGTTTAATCCCTGCTGCTTTACGCTTATCAGATGGCGCCCAATTTAATGCACCAGTAGACAACTCATAAATCAAGCCAACGAGTAAAACTAAAATAAATACAGCTGCTGCTGCAAAACCGATCCAACCCACTTCACGAACTGACGCAGCCCATGCATAGAGATAGAGCGCTTCTAAGTCAAACACAACGAAGAAGATTGCAACCAAATAGAATTTTGCAGATAGACGAATTCGTGCTCCACCAGCACTAACTACGCCTGACTCGAACTGCTCTTGCTTAGCACGTCCCCACGATTTACCCCCTAGGAGTAGCGGGACAGTGAGCATAAAGACGCATAAAAATGTAACGCCGATCACGAAGGCAATTATTGCCCAATCGTATGGAGTAATGGCACTCATGCGGGGATAACTCCTGGCAGGCCTATTTATTAACAAAGAATGTATGTATTGGCCTTCAAATACACCAAACACAAAATTAATCCCGCCAATTGTACCTGATTTATGATTTCTGTTGCTAGCCAATCCCTCTAAGTCTTTAGGATGAATTTTGCCCTTTTTCCAGATTTCATGGTGATTAAAGTCAATAAAACCTTATTTAATCGTAGAAAGTTATCAAGGTGATATAACTGATTATTTTTTCCGAATAATCATTCAAAAAATTCAAGAGGCGTCAATCCACACACTATCACTTTTTTAGTTTTACCATTCGTGTTAGGTCAGCTTTTTTTGCACCAATATGGCTCAATTATTTTTGATTTATTCTATTTTAAAAGTTTTAAATTTTAATTGCTTACAATGTTTTAATTAACTTTATACAAATCGTGCTGATTTTCGTTATATGCTCAATTAAATAATAAGGAGAAGATCTATGAGTCTAGAATTCACACACAAACCTAACTATTTTTTATTTGCTCAGTTGATCGTCCATCATTTAGACAGCTATATCAAAAAACATCCTGATGCAACGAATGCTATTTTTGATTTACGCGATATTTATCAAATTTTCCGCCAAGACCTCGCCTCTACAACCACTAATCTTGATGCTATTCTCAACATCGCAGATGAATATACAGTTGAGACCATTCACGGGGATCAAAAACTGATTAGCAATTATCATATTGATGCAACCAATAACAGTTTACTGATCGATTTCAATGCCGATGCCTTAAATGCACTCAAACAAGGAAAACGCATCATTGAACCGAATGCCAATAATTACCAATAAAAAGCAATATAAAATATAAAAAAAGCGCTTAATCGCGCTTTTTTAATTCTTGCTTTATTCTGATGTTTGACTGGTTTGAACAATCTTCTTCTTTTTAAATCTTTTAGCTGGCCATTGCATAGTAAATCGTGCACCGCCCATTTTAGGACTTTGATCCACTTGAATCGAACCGCCAAACCAATAAGCGATTCGACTTACAATAGACAAGCCTAAACCATATCCGCCTGAGGCACGTGTACGACTATCATCCAAGCGAGCAAAAGCTTCAAAGACTCGCTTACGATCCTCTTCTGGAATCCCCGGACCATCATCTTCAACTGAAATATACGCCATTCCCTGCGCATCAATCCCACCAGTGATCAGCACTGTATCATCGCAGTATCGGATCGCATTTCCGACTAAGTTTTGTACTACACGATGTAAATAACGGCGTTCAGCATCCACCACCAAAGCTTGTGATGGCAAATGTAATTGAATATTTTTATTGGTTTTTAATGCTTTAGTTTCAATAGCGACTTGCTCAAGCACTTCGTATAGTCGAATTTCCTCAAAATCAATAGAAGGCATGCCTTGCTCAAGCTTAGCATAGGTCATGATTTCATCAATGAGGGTATTTAAAGCCTCAATGTCTTTATCAATCATTTCTACTTGTTGCTGACGATACTCATAATCCTCTTCATCAACCAACATTTCCATACCAAAGCGAATACGTGCGACTGGCGTTCGCAGCTCATGTGATACAGCTCTCATTAACTCTCGCTGAGCTTCGATCAAACGCTGTATATGATCTGACATACTGTTATAGCTGGCTGCCAAATGTGCTAACTCATCATATCCTTCGACAGGAACGCGAACGGACATATCCCCTTTTTGCATAACATTTAAGGCTGAGTTAACTTGCTTCAACTTGCGTTGCATTGGGACAATCAGACCATACACACCAAGCGACAAAATAAACATACTCAGCAAAGTAATCCCTGCCGCCAATTGGAATGGCATCCAATTGAACATTGGCACTGGTCCCATCACCAATACGTCACCAGACGAATTCGTCATTGGAGAAATGACAGAAATCGTAGTACCACGAATGCTAGCGCTATCCTGATACAGGATAACCCCTTGATCCGCACGTAAACGACCAATTTGCTCGGAATCTAAATTGAGATCAGAAAGATTTTGAATGCTTAACTCATAAGAAAAGTGTTGCTTAATTTTTGCAAGATATTCCCTTTCCTGCCCTGGATAATAAACCAAGTATTCCCATACAAAGATTGGCAAGGCCTTCATTTGACGCTCACCAATATTATCCACTTTCACATAAAGTAAATGCTCAGGGTCATCTATTAAACCAATAATGACATAAGCAATACTTTCTTTGGCGTCATACCGCACCACTGCTTTGCGCTTTTCTAAACGATATTTTTCGGTGCGTGAAAGTTCGACTTTATCAGATTCTAGATAATAGATTGGAAGTTCGAGCAAATCAGATGCATCTGATATCCAATCCATTCTTTGTTGCATGGTTTGTTGTCTTGAAACACCCTCGCTAATGACGTACGAAATCCCATCAGTCAATGACTCACGGTATTCCTGCGCGCGTTGATAGTTGATGATTTGCACAAGCAAATAACCAAATATGGCAACCAGCACCACCAAAATGACGAGACCTGCGTAGATACGCAGGAATATACTGTGTTTAGACACTAAGGTATGACCTTCTGAGGAGTGAGGGCATTACCGCGGGGATGTGATTACATCCCGTTGGTTTCTTTAACGAATAAATATCCTTTACTACGCACGGTTTTAATACGTTTAGGATTTTCAGGATCATCACCAATTTTTGGACGGATACGAGAAATACGAACATCAATTGAGCGGTCTTGACCATCATATTCAATACCGCGTAGACGCTCAAAAATGTCTTCACGTGAAAGGATACGACCAGCATTAGATGCCAACAACCATAATAAGTCATATTCTGCACTTGTGAAATCTACAAGCTCACCGTTTAAGGTTACAGAACGACCACCATTATCAATCACTAAATCATCAAATTCGATACGTTGAGCAACTTCATCCTCTGGTGTTTTGTCTGTACGACGAAGCAAAGCACGAATACGCGCTAATAGAACACGTGGCTGAACTGGTTTCGCAACATAATCATCTGCACCCATTTCAAGACCCAATACTTGATCCATGTCTTCAGTACGTGCAGTCAACATTAAAATTGGTTGATGATAATGTGGCCGAACCTCACGACATACGGTGAGACCATCAGCACCAGGAAGCATAACATCCAGCACCACCATATCTGGTTGCTCTGCGATAATACGACGGATTGCACGATTACCGTCTGGTTCTACCCCAACTTCTAATCCATTACGAATTAAATACTCTTGCGTTAAACGCGCAAGACGCTCGTCATCTTCAACGATCAAAATCTTTGGTAACTTTTCTTCTTGGCTCATAGAATGCCCCTATATTGTTACGATATCTGCTGATTAAAATTCACAGATTTACATCGATATGTTTTGCAATATACACACGTTTACATTGTAAACAAGAGCCTGTTCACGAAACTGATACACGAGCGTAGTCTTTTGTTATCTTTTTATTAACTATTGATAAATAGATAGTTTTGCCAAGTCGATCAATATTTTCAATCAACTTTAAACTTTCAAACACAAATCAATTTGATGATATTTTAAACAAAATATTTCAAAAAAATTATTTTCGAGAAGCAATTTGCACTTTCAGAGTTATCCACAAACTTATCTATAAGCACTCTAAAAAGTCTCTGTTATGCTTAGCACCCTGTGACGCTGACTACATAACAAAAATGGCGGAACATGGAAAAAGTATAGGGAAATTTGAGTGTTAAACTCAGAAAAAAAATTATCAAAATGTCAATATTGATCTACCCTGAAATTTACCGTATCTTGTGTCTTAATTTACATTAAACCACTAAGTCTTGTGTTTACCCTCAAATATCGCGATAGCTCATTTTTTGAGTTTTTATCCGATTCAAATGGTCCATAAGCATAAAAATGATGAGAATGGAGCGACGCTGAAATGAGCGCTAATACAACCCCTGGTCAACTTCAAGTGATTAAACGCACTGGTGATGTTGCCACTTTTGATGCAGATAAAATCTCTGTAGCAATTGGTAAAGCATTTTTGGCTGTTGAAGGTCAACCAAGTGCAGATTCGAGCAGAATTCATGATCGTATTACTCAGCTGACTGAGATGGTGATGAATACATTTAAGCGTCGTTTACCTTCTGGTGGCACGATTCATATTGAAGAAATTCAAGATCAAGTTGAATTAGCTTTAATGCGCACAGGTGAACAAAAAGTAGCGCGTGCATACGTGATCTATCGTGAACAACGTGCTGAAGCGCGTAAAGAGTTAGGTGCTCATCATCACCCTACTCTTCAGATCACAGGTCAAAATGGTCAGCTCCAACCATTAGATTTGAGTCGTTTACAAGCGAAGATTGAAAAAGCTAGCGAAGGCTTAGAAGGCATTGATGTTCAAGCGATCATCGATGAAACTGTAAAAAACCTATACAACGGTGTTAAAGCATCAGACATCTCTACAACGATGATGATGGCGACACGTACACGTATTGAACAAGAACCAAACTATACGTATGTCACTGCACGTTTGTTGCGTGACAACTTAGTTGCAACCGGTCTTGAGTTTCTTGGCCTATCTAAAGACACGCTTGAAAATGATGCGCTTGAAACCTTCTTGAAAAAAGGTGTTGAGCTAGAGCTTCTTTCTCCAGAATTATTAAATTTTGATCTTGTAAAATTAGCGGCTGCGATTAAACCAGAACGCTCTAATCAATTTACATATTTAGGTCTTCAAACATTATTTGATCGTTACTTCATCCACTCTGATGGCGTACGTTTCGAATTACCACAATTATTCTTCATGCGTGTTTCTATGGGCTTGTCGCTCAATGAAGACAACCGTGAAGATCGTGCAATCGAATTCTATAACTTACTTTCTAGCTTCGATTACATGGCATCTACGCCGACTCTATTTAACTCAGGTACATTACGTCCTCAGTTATCAAGCTGTTATTTAACAACGATTGATGATGACTTGTTCGATATTTATGGCGCTATGCGTGATAACGCAATGTTGTCTAAATGGGCAGGCGGTTTAGGTAATGACTGGACACCAGTTCGTGCCTTGAACTCATACATCAAAGGTACTAACGGAAAATCGCAAGGTGTTGTTCCATTCCTTAAAGTAGCGAACGATACAGCCGTTGCAGTTAACCAAGGTGGTAAGCGTAAAGGTGCGGTATGTGCATATCTTGAAACTTGGCACTTGGATATCGAAGAATTCCTAGAGCTTCGTAAAAACACGGGTGATGACCGCCGTCGTACACACGATATGAACACTGCAAACTGGGTTCCAGATTTGTTCATGCAACGTGTATTTGAAGATGCTGAATGGACACTCTTCACCCCGTCTGAAACACCAGATCTTCACGATTTAACGGGTGCTGAATTCGCAGAACGTTATGCTTACTACGAAAGCATTGCGAAAGAAACAGACATGCTTCATAAGAAAGTCCGTGCGAAAGACTTATGGCGCAAAATGTTATCAATGTTATTTGAAACAGGTCACCCGTGGATCACATTCAAAGACGTATGTAACTTACGTTCACCGCAACAACACGTAGGTGTGGTGCACTCTTCTAACTTGTGTACTGAAATTACATTGAACACAAGCAAAGATGAAATTGCGGTATGTAACTTGGGTTCAATCAACCTTGTTCAACACGTTCAAGGTGGTCAATTAGACCGTGAGAAACTTGCTCGCACGATTAAAACTGCGGTTCGTATGCTCGATAACGTCATCGACATTAACTACTATGCAGTACCACAAGCGCGTAATTCAAACTTGAAACACCGTCCAGTGGGTATGGGTATCATGGGCTTCCAAGATGCACTATACGAAATGAAGATTGCTTACGGTTCTGATGCAGCGGTTGAGTTTGCAGATGAGTCTATGGAAGTGATTTCTTACTACGCGATTCAAACTTCAAGCGATTTGGCGGTTGAACGTGGTACGTATGAAACATTTAAAGGCTCATTGTGGGATCAAGGTATTTTACCAATTGACTCTCTTGAGCTGGTTGCGAAATCTCGCCCAGAACGCATGTTTGAAGTCGATCGCACACAACGTTTGGATTGGGACACGTTACGTGCCAAAGTCCAAAAAGATGGTATGCGTAACTCGAACGTGATGGCAATTGCACCGACTGCAACCATTTCAAATATTTGTGGTGTATCTCAATCTATTGAGCCAACATTCCAAAACTTGTATGTGAAATCGAACTTGTCTGGCGAGTTCACTGTCATCAACCCTTACCTCGTTCGTGCATTAAAAGAACGTGGTCTTTGGGATTCTGTGATGGTCAATGACCTGAAACATTTCGAAGGTTCAGTACAAAAAATTGCGCGTATTCCTGAAGAGTTAAAAGCAATTTTCGCGACAGCATTTGAAGTTGAAGCACGTTGGATTGTTGATGCTGCATCACGTCGTCAAAAATGGATCGACCAAGCACAATCTCTTAACCTTTACATCTCTGGTGCAAACGGTAAGAAATTGGACATCACGTATAAGATGGCATGGTTACGTGGTCTTAAGACGACTTATTACCTTCGTGCATTAGGTGCGACATCTGCTGAGAAATCTACGATTAACACAGGTGCATTAAACGCAGTTAAACCTGCGACAGTTGCAGCGCCAGTGGCAGCGGTTGCTCAAGAAGCTAAACCTGAAGCAGCAGCGTCAGAAGAAGGCTTCGAACAAGCAGCGCCAGTGCCAATGGCATGTTCAATTGACAATCCTGATTGCGAGGCTTGTCAATAATCTGACAGGTTTTAAATCCTCCCCCTTGTGAAGCTTTGCTTCTCACCGTTAATAAAGGAGGGGGATTCCTCGAAGCAAATGGCGGGATGCAAGTCCCCCTTTGCAAAAGGGGGACTTAGGGGGATTTCTTAAACTTGATGAACAAAACAGGAGGAAATTAAATATGAGTTTTATAGACGGAAATAAAAATGGCCTGTCTATAGAAACTATAAACAAGCCATTAGAAACCTAAGCTTTCAGAGATTTGATAAAAACTCTAGAAAGTACCTAGGTATTCAGCGTTAAATTTTTACGGACTTAACAAAGAATACTTTAGCAAACTTTAGAGTGTGAGTCACTCCTCTGAAAGCACCTTTTTTTACAAGGAGCAAGAAGATGAGGAAAAATACTTGTCCTAGAGTCCCTGTTCGTTCATACGTTCGACGTCGATTTAATCGCTTTGAACGAGTGTCTGCACATACTCGAAGCTATCCTAAGTAATTAGGAAATTTTGAGAGACCTTGTGTCTCTCAGATTTAAAAATAAAGGAAACCACCATGCACCATATGACTCATAACTATATGTTAGGACTTGCGGTATTGGTCTTTGCCTTTATTTTCTTTTACACGCCGATGGTCTACGCATTTTTAGCCATTCGCAAACAACAGAAGCGTAAGCAAAATAAGTAGTGCGGAAACTCAATCTACTCAAATGAACAAATTGAGTACATTCATCGGCAAAACTTAATTTTGCTTACACAATATAAGCGTATAGTAGGATGTCTCACGTTGAGATGTCTGAATAAAAAGATATAAGCAACGTAGAGAGAATTGATATGTCTATCCTCAGTTGGGACGATTTCGAAGATGATGAACCGAAACAAACTGCACAAGCACAGCAGTCTGCGCCCATCGAACCGCAAAAAGCGCCTAATCCACAAGTGGTATCTGATGCACGCAACGAACCGACGCGTGTGGCAGCTGCACAACCCGCTCGAACCAGTTCAAACGGAACAACAAATTCAGCCGATCCGTTGGCAAGAGCATCTAACGCCTTAGAACATTTGGACGTTGCTCCAGGTCTTGAAGAGTTAGAAATGGGCGCTCAACGTGTTCAAGTTGATGATAAAGCAATGATCAACTGTCGCGCTGACTTGAACCAACTTGTTCCATTCAAATATGAATGGGCTTGGCAAAAATATCTAGATGGTTGTGCAAACCACTGGATGCCACAAGAAGTTAACATGAACCACGATATCGCACTTTGGAAGTCAGAAGATGGCTTAACTGAAGATGAGCGTACCATCGTGATGCGTTCTTTAGGCTTCTTCTCTACTGCCGATTCGTTGGTTGCGAATAATTTGGTTCTTGCGATTTACCGACACATTACTAACCCAGAATGCCGTCAGTACATCTTGCGTCAATCATTTGAAGAAGCGATTCACACGCATGCTTACCAATACTGCATCGAATCTTTAGGTATGGATGAAGGCGAAGTCTTCAACATGTACCGCGAAGTTCCATCAGTTGCGCGTAAAGCGGCATGGGGCTTGAAGTACACTCAAGAATTAAGTGATCCAACATTCAAAACAGGCACACCTGAAACAGATCAAATCTTGCTTCGCAACTTGATCGCATTCTACTGTGTTCTTGAAGGTATTTTCTTCTACTGTGGTTTCTCTCAAATCTTGTCAATGGGTCGTCGTAACAAGATGAATGGTGTTGCTGAGCAATTCCAGTACATCTTACGTGATGAGTCAATGCACTTGAACTTTGGTATCGATATGATTAACCAAATCAAGATTGAGAACCCACATTTGTGGACTGCTGAGTTCCAAGAAGAAATCATTCAAATGATTCTTGAAGGTACGATGCTTGAAATCGAATATGCACGTGACACAATGCCACGCGGTGTATTGGGTATGAATGCTGCAATGATGGAAGAATACTTGAAGTTCATCGCAAACCGTCGTTTAGCTCAATTAGGTTTACCTGAGCAATTTGCTGGTGTGAACAATCCATTCCAGTGGATGTCAGAAATGATGGACTTACGTAAAGAGAAGAATTTCTTCGAAACTCGCGTAACAGACTATCAAACTGGTGGTGCGTTAAGCTGGTAATGCATCACGCTATTGTATCTAAAAATAAAAGAGCCTTATATGGCTCTTTTATTCTTTATACTCAAGCAGGTTTAGTATGTTCAAGAATAAAAAAAATAAATAGCAGGGTTAAGTTTTAAGATTCTTAGATTAACATTTGAAGGGCAACACCATGTTGTTGCCATGATACTTGACTCGGACTTTTAAAGCCGAGTCTTTTCTTAGCCGATGATTCAAACGTTGAGTGATTTCTGAGATGTATTCATCCGTATAGATATTTAAATCACTCCCTTTTTTAATGTATTGCCTGATTAGACCATTGGTATTTTCATTTGTGCCTCGTTGCCAAGCATTATAAAGATCAGCAAAACACCAGTCTATGTCTAATTCTTGAGCAGTATACTCATGCAGGCTGAACTCCTTACCATTATTTGCGTTGATTGTTTTGAGATGATCTTTGATCGGCTCAAATAGACGGATAGTTGTTTGGCAAACTTCTTCTGCCTTTCGTGAGCTACACTTTTTGAGCCATAGATAACCTGTCTTGCGATCTACAATCGAGACCAAGGATTGCTGATAGTTCTTACCTACAATCGTGTTTATTTCCAGATCACCAAAGCGAGTCCGATGCTCAATCTCAATAGGTCTATTATGAATGCATCTACGGGTTTCATGAAAGCCGTACTTTCGTTTCCTTTGATTTCTGAAACGTAGGTTGTGAAAGAGTGTGCCACCCTTATTTCTATCCTGCCGAATGAAGCGATAAATTGAATGCAAACTGACTGAAACACGAGAAGCGATCTGTTCAGGACTCCATAGAAGATAAGAGATAACTTGTGCCTATATTTCACAAGGGATTATTTTAGAATTGGAACAATGGCGTCTTCGAGCGAGTGTATTAGCATGTGTAGGGAAGTAACCATTTCTCGCTCGATTACGTTTAATTTCTCTAGAAATAGTTGAAGGTGACCGATTGAGTCTCCAAGCGATATAATGTTTAAAAAAACCTTCACGTAATAATATATAAATCTGATATCTTTCTTCTTAGGTAAGATGAGTATAGTTCATGAAGCAATTTTGACTTTGGATGGTCGGAAGCAAAATGCTAAATCATCTTACTTCCTTCCAATAACTTAATCATTCAAAAATTTTATTGTGAATGTTTTTTTTCCTTAGTACCACATACCGATTAGAAATATAAATCTCTGCTTTAAAAAATAACACTATATAGTCACCTGCCTAATCACTGTAGTCATATTAATTGTAATTTTTCTAAATAATTCAACTTATACGACCTAGAAAATGCATTCAATAGTGCTTGGATAGATGCGGAAGCAATATCAGTATCAATTGCAATTCCCCAATACGTATTTCCACTGTAGTCTATACAACGAATATAACTAATAGACCGGCTACTACTCTGCTTCCCTAAAGTATGTTCTGAATACTCAGCAATCGTTATTTTACAAGGCCATTTCTTATTTAAAGCATTGACTGAGGCAGATAATAATCCATTTCCACAACCTACTAGATTGATAATCTCACCATGTAACTCAATAGATAGTTTGACTTCATAAACATCATCTTTTTTATCCGATTGATAACTTACAAGTTCAAAATTATCTTCATTAGCGTTTATACCATATTCCGTTCTAAATACTGTCCAAATTTCAGCATGAGATAACTCTTTCTTATTGTTATCCGTCATCTTTTGCACGATTTGGCTAAAATCTTTTTGTAACTTTAGTGGTAAATCTATGCCATGATTTTGCTGCAATATCCAAGCGGCACCACTTTTACCAGATTGACTATTTACACGAATTACAGCCTCATAACTGCACCCTAAATCAGCTGGATCTATAGGCAGATATGGAACTTCCCAAAATGAATGATCTTGAACATTTCTCGCTTTAAAACCCTTTTTAATTGCATCCTGATGACTACCTGAAAAAGCTGTAAATACTAATTCACCTACATAAGGATGCCTTGGGTGAATCGGAAGTTCATTACATTCTTTCACGATCTCTGCCACTTTCTTGATGTCAGAAAAATCAAGTTCAGGATAAATGCCTTGTGTGTACATATTCAAAGCAATATTCACAAGATCAACGTTCCCTGTACGTTCACCATTACCAAATAGACAGCCCTCAACACGGTCTGCACCTGCAAGTAATGCTAATTCAGCAGTTGCAACGCCTGTTCCCCTATCATTATGAGGGTGCACACTGATACAAACCTGTTCTCGTTTAGTAAAATTTTTACAAAAAAATTCAATCTGATCGGCGAAAATATTAGGTGTACTGACTTCAACGGTAGTGGGCAAATTAATAATCATTGGATTTTTAGGACTTGGAGCCCAAACTTCAGCTACGGCTTCACAAATTTCTAGCGCAAACTCAATTTCGGTAAAGCAAAAAGTCTCCGGAGAATATTCATAAGTCCATTTAGTTGCTGGATATTGCTTACATAGAGATTTCACCTGTTGTGTTGAAGCAACGGCTAGTTCAATAATTTCCTGTTTAGACTTTTGAAAGACAATTCTGCGGAATACTTCTGCCGTGGCATTGTAAACATGAACAATCGCTTGCTTTGCTCCCATCAGAGACTCAAAGGTTCTTTCAATTAGGTCTGGTCGGGCTTGAGTCATAACCTGGATACAAACATCATTTGGAATCTGATCATGTTCGATGAGGTAACGAACAAAATTAAAATCAGTTTCTGATGCCGCAGGGAACGCAACCTCAATTTGCTTGAATCCACATTCAACAAGCATTTGGAAAAATTTAAGTTTCCTATCGTGATCCATAGGATTGGCCAATGCCTGATTACCGTCTCTTAAATCGGTTGAACACCAAACAGGAGGGTGAGTAATTTTTTTACTTGGCCATGTTCTATCAGTAAAATCGGAAAAATCGAATGGACGATATTTATTTTGAGGATGAGTTAACATGATGTGATCCTATGACTTTAATCACATCATCATGAATCATCATTTTTTGTCTTTCTTTCGATTTAAAGACAAATACCATCTAGAAAAAGACAAAATCTAATCTGATTTTTTCTTTATATATTCTGTAGGCGTCATTCCCATTTGTCTTTTAAACATATAGGAGAAAGCACTAGGACTCTCATAGCCTAAATCTAAAGCGATATTGAGTATTGGCTTTCTCATTTCCAAATCAGTCAAGGCTTGCAGCAATTTTGCTTGCTTCAGCCATACACTAAAATTCATATTGAGTTCTTTCTGGAAAAGTCTTGAAAGTGTTTTAGAGCTAAAAGCATGCTGTTCGGCAACCATCTCTAAATGGTTGGTTCCAGAGAGATCTGCTTTGATATTTTCACAAATTTCTTTGAGTATCTCTGACTTTGCTTCTGGCAACTGAAATGGAATTTCTTCTAAAAAGCGTAACTCATCTAATATGAGTTCCAAAAGCCGTTCGTTTCTAGTATGAGGTAAGATTTCTTCTTTTATCTGTACAGCCTGATTAATAAGTTCTGACAGAAGTTTTGGAATAGCAACAACACTACATTGCGTATTGAAATCAGCACGGGCAAAGGGATCAACAAATATTCCTCGGGCTTCCACATTACCAAATATCTTGATTGAATGTTTTTTGTTTTCAGGTATCCAAATACCTTTAGATGGAGGGATGACCCATATTCCTTCTGACGTTCGTACATGAATGACTCCAGAAAGAGTATGTAGTAACTGGATTCTGTCATGTTGATGAGTCCCTTCTACATAACCATGAGCATACGACTGTGCATAAGCATAGACTGGATAACTAAGCTGACCATGAGAATAATGCACGAGATGTATCTCCTTAATGCTCGAATTCATATTTTATAGATGATCGAGAAATAAAAAATATTTATAGGAAGCTTTGTAGTTAACTTAATGCCTGATATATGAATAGATTAAAGTAATTGTTATAGTTTTCTTAGTCTAAGAACTATTTTCGTAAAATGACACAGGTTGTGTCGCTATATCCCAAAAAATGACATAGGTTGTGTCGCTAAAATTGTCATTATGTGTCGCAAATATTACGAAGCTTTTGAATTTATTAAAAGAGAAATGACAACTTATGTGTCGCGTGACGATCAAGCTATTGTATCTAAAAATAAAAGAGCCTTATATGGCTCTTTTATTTTTTATACTCAAGCAGGTTTAGTATGGTTCAAGAATAAAAACAAATAGCAGTGTTAAATTTTCAGATTAAAATTTTCATATTCACATGTTTATTTAAGCATCAAAATCAATCAAAGTTAAAGCACTGAGTTTTCAACCAATTTAAGAATATCGAATTATGCAAGCATTCCTTTAAATCCAATGTGAATAATGAGTAATGAGCGGATTATTCTTCAAACTCAGGCAAAATGATCTCTATAACCTAATTCTGCAACACATATCGAGTTATAAAATTAGACATTACTACTCCCCCCATACTAGCCACCTGAAAACACAAATAAAAATGAGCAAGGTTAACTTTTTTTAACGGAGCGAGTGTTTGTTTCTATATTCTATTTAATAACGTTCAAAAACAGGTCTAAATATAGAGATGAAAATCTCTTTGGAGTAGGAATTTAATTTTTTGAATCATTACCATTTTTTATTATCAATAAATCCTAAACAACATTTTTTATGATTAAGTCTACCCCTGATGACTAACACATAAAGCTCTATAAAATGGTGCTTAGATATGATTTTTTTGTTGCAATCTCGTCTCCATAATGAATTTTTTTATTAGAATATTTTTCAAATGACGAAATAACAAATACAATTTTTTGTTCTTCAAAAATTAATTTATTCAAATTATTAGTATTTTATTTTTTTCATACCAATTACTTTTGATTTCACATTTTTTAAAAATAAAAAGAGGTCTCGAAAGACCTCTTTTCATTTGTTTAATTAAATTTGATTATATTTTAACAGATCATCGATCGCATAAAGACTGCTATCTGTATTTTGCAGAACAATGAGCTCAGTTGGGTTATATTTCGTTTTAGCCCCATCAGTATCAACACTAATCACCGTATTTGCACCATCTTGTTTGATCGTTACAAATTCACCAATGTTAGACGATGTAACATTCTGATCTTTTAATAAAGCAGAAATATCAACTCGATCACCTTCAGCTTGATTAAAGTCAGTCCAAATATCTGGACTTTCGTTATGTTGAGCTTGATTGAGCACATCATAAAGGACTGTATCTGCGCCTTCACCAAGAGTAAAAGTATCGATTGAAGCAGATGCTTGTACGGTATCTGCCTCCTCACTTCCAGTTAGCGTCATCGAAACATTAATTTCAAGTGTTGCAGATTGTGATGTTCCCGCTTTAGAAACTGTTGTATAGGTGAATGTTTCAAGACCTCCACTTAAACCTGATGGTTGATACTCATAGGTGCCATCTTTGAACACAGTAAGGACACCGTGCTTACCTTGAACTGTGAACTCTTGACCACCTTTAGCTGGATCATTTACATAAAGCTCTTTAGATCCAATTTTCAGAATATCAATTTGGTCGATAGCTGTATCATTTTCAAATAAATCACCCTCAAGCAATGGTGTATCAGTTGGAGTAATATTATTGATCATTATTCCAGTAATTGATGCACTAGATACATTCACTGAATTAAATGTACCACTCGTTGTGTTAATTGAAATAACATAATCACCTGCATCGAGCACTTTGCCATCATCTAAAATAATTTCTGAAGCATAAGTCGTTGATGTCGAAGGATTAAATGTTGTTCCAGCTGGCCATGTAATACTAACATTTCCGGTATAAACTTGTTCAAGCACTTGTTGTTCAACGCCGTTGACAAGCTGAGTAGTCACCTTATTAATCACAACACTCATTGAAGGATTATCATTAGTTAAAGTACGAGTGATATTCCCTTGGAGATCTAAGCTACTAATATAAGATCCTTCTTCAACTTTAAATTCTAATGTACGACTTGCAGATCCAATAATTCCAGACTCTACAGATTCATTGAGCGTTGAATAGTTTGCAGCTTGAACGTCTACAACTTCTGCATCGTTAGCTACTGTATTGGTATCAATCTTAATATTGAGAACTTCAATGTAAGTTGTACCATCTGCTCGTTCCACTACAACCTCAAAACGATCAATCTCACCATATGGTGGAGTCCAACCCACTGTGCTTTGTGGAACTGTAACATTGTAGGTATAAGTACCGTCAGTATTAATATTGAGTGAGCCATATTGACCCTGTACAACTAAAGCTTCACCTTCAACCACATCAGTGTTATTTACCAATATTAATTTATCTGTCGTAATCTGAGTCGCATCACCTTGAACTGATCCAGTTATCGTTTCTGGGTTTGCATAATCGTAAATATTGACATCTGTAACTTGAGCTGAAGCTCCTCCAATTACGTTTACACCACTAGTTTGCTTGATAATACCAACGTAAGTACCCTCACCAAAACTCAATGTTACCGGGGTTGAAACACCACCGCCAATGAGCACTTGAACAAAATTTGGAATTTCGTGTACTTGAACCAACTGTTGAGTATTCTCATCTAAACGATAGATAACAAAATTAAATGTTGAAAGTATCGTTACCCCGCCCGCGGAACCGGTAAAGGTCATTTCTTGGAAAGTACCGTCTTCAACAGTGAAGTCCATGACACCTTCCGTACCAATTACACTTGCAGACAACACATCACCAGCAATACCTAGATCAAGTAAATTCAATGCGACTGCATTTGAAATACCTAATTCTTCGCCTGTGGTTTCAGTTAAATCAGGAGTAACATCAAGTAATACTGTATTATCAATGATGGCATTTTCATCTGTGGCAACACGCACTAATTCAATATTTAATTCAGCTGTGCGTTTTTCACCATTTGGTGCCGTTACCTCATATACAAAACGATCAACTTCACCGTAATCTCTAAATAATGGATCTACTGTATATGTATATTGTCCATTTTCAGAGATAGTTAAAGTGCCATACTCCCCTTTAATTGTTGCAATACCATCTGTAAATTGATTAATGGTATCTTCACCATGAATAACTCCGCTGATTTTACTACCCTCTGGGACGACATCTGTACCATTTTGATAATCCTGATCCGTAATCACATTACCATTTATTGTTCCTGTCACAGCTTCTGGATTATTAAAATCACGTACAGCATCTGATTCAAATCTTAATGTATACCCCGTAGCAGCTGACAACCCTTGGCCGTTACCTAATACAATGAGCCACTCTCCTTCATCTAAAGAACGACTTATCGTTTCTGACACACCACCTAATACAACGAGATACCAATTATCAATTTTTTCTTTTAATTCATATTCACCAGTTGACTCATTTAACTTATACATAAATAAGTTCATCGTCCCTGCTGTAAGACCACCAGCATCAGCATAGAAACTAATATCTCTTTCGGTGCCTTCTTCGACTGAAAGGGAAACTGAAGAGCTAAATACGCTTTCAAGCACACTTGCATTTAACACTGGACCTAAGCCAACAGAACCCACTGTAAATCCTGTTGAGTTAAGCTCTGTTGGTGTTTCATTAACATCTACAGTCGGTGTGATATCCAATACCAATTGCACATCATTATTCGCTGTTGCAAATGGCTCAGGTACCTCAATATCTACGAGATCATCTATTCTTTCTTGCAATAGAGCTTTTGCAGCTTCAATCGCGTCTGAAGTTTGATCAATATTGTCTAATGCTTGTTGTGCAAGAGTTTTTGCTGCCTGAGCAGCTTCTAGGGACTCTTGCAATTTATCAGCCTCTGCCTGTGTTACAGTACCGTCTTGCAAGGCGTCAGCTAAATCCTCTTCAGCCGTTGTATAAGCTTCTTCAGCACTTTCTATTAAAGCTTCGACCCCCGCTAGTAAAGTATCAATATCATCAGAAATATCATTTTCATTTTGATCATTTACTGTTGGTAAAGTGATATCAACCAGATCATTTAAACGACCTTGTAGCGCATCTTTTTCTGCTTGTACTGCCTCAGGTAACGCTGTCACTTTTGTTTGTGCTTCTGTTTTCGCAGCAA
>NZ_JBWYJA010000010.1:0-131805 GCF_056780035.1 Acinetobacter sp. ANC_7503
AATTTCTACCAATTATCAATGATAATATATATCGATCAATCAACCAGTAAAAATCCACACAAGTTGTTCTTCATAATCTCTTAATGATCTTTCTAACATCTCGTCAATGCTAGAAGCTGGACTCGAAACACTTAACAACTCAGCAACCTGCTTCGCTCGTTTCCGTGTATCTCGTCGGTATGGGGTGCATTCTAGAGCATTTCGAAATCATTGCAACCCCTTATTTAAACAAAAACTCATGCATGTTTATTTTTTAAGCAAATTTATGTTTTTTACACTAAAAAATACACAAAAACGATTAATTAAATTAAAAAACCCCAATTAAATTGAGGTTTTTCAGATCAAAAAGCTCTAAATCTTATTCTATGTATTTTTGAGTACTATAATATGAAGTAGGTAATTTTCGAATTGTTTTTATTTCTTGATGACCATCTATTGAATTTAAGTAATTTAAGAATGCTTCTGCATAGTCCAATCCAACATCTATTCGACGATCACCTGTAATTTTTTTCAATGTTTGATAGTAATCAGCCCCATCAGCTAAAAAATTGATGGTTACAATTTTATATAACTGATTTAAATCTAATGGCACAAGCTGGTCAGACCTATTTCTGACTTGAATATTTGTAATACGCTTTCCATTAGGCTGCGTCATATCAACTTGCCAAGTTAATCCAGCCGTATATGGATAACTTCCAGTATTTTTTTGTTCAATCACGCCTGAAATGGCATCTTCAAGCGTATCTTTAATTTCTTGACCAGTCATATTCAATTGAACGAGCGTATTTTTGAAAGGTAAGACTTGGTAGATATCTGCTACAGTGATATTTCCTTTCGCCAAATCAACTCTTACTCCACCTGCATTTTGAAATGAAATATCAGCATTAAAATATTCTTTGCCTTGTTTAAGAAATGCTTCGGCAACCATTTGTTGAATATCACCACCATGGGCATCGACATGCACATTCAAATTACACACATCACCTAAAGATGATCGTGAGCGATCAAATTGAGTTCCCGGCACACGTCTTGAACATAAATTATCAACTGCCTGCCCAACAACTTTGACTGCAAATAATTTTTTAGATTGCTTATAGGGCTCTAAGACACTCAAAATATTTTGATCTTCTTTAATAATAGAAAAAGGAGCTCGTTCTTTTTCGAATTGATGTTCTATATATTTTTTTTCTCGATCACTGACTCTTTCATTATTTTGCTTACGTTTAAAATCATCGCCAATTAACACATGCGGTGTACCCATACAACTTTGAACCGCACCATCTGCATTAAATTTTACGTTAAGTTCACCAACCAAATAACTGTATTGCCATGCTTGAGCAACACAAACAGATTCGCCATTTTTATTTTTCAATTGTAATGGGTAGGTAGAGACAGGAGACATACCATACTTTTCTAATATATGAGGTCCAAACAATGTGTGAGAGTCGCCTCCAATTATCACATCCACATCCGTAAGTTCTTGTGCTAATTTTTGATCTAGTTCATAGCCTACATGTGTTTGTAAAATAATTTTTTTAATTCCCTGTTTTTTGAGTTGATTAATCTCATTTTGAGCTACTGTAATTTCATCTCGGAATAATGTGTCTTGATTTGGTTGAGAGGAATTTTTAGTTTTTGATGCAATGGTGAGCCCCACAACCCCATATTTTTCCCCATCCCGCTCAAGAACAATAGATTTTTGAATCCGATCTGTCTGATATAAAGGTGAACTCACCCCAAATTCAACATTTGCAGAAAGAATCTCTGTTTGCTCTTTACAGTGTCCTTCGTCTAAAAAACCAATAAAATCTTTTAAGCCTTGATCTTTTGCATCAAATTCATGATTTCCCAAGGTAAAAGTATCAAAACACACTGTATTCATCATTTCAGCGTCAGCTTTTCCATTTGAGAGGTTATAATACAAATCTCCTGTTATCGCATCACCAGCATGAATTTTCACTACATTCGGATGATTTTCTGCCATTAGATTCATAAATGTTGCTACACGAGAAAATCCACCACGCGAAACGACTAGTTGTTCTTCACCATGACCTAAATCAAAATTAAAGCTAAGCTCTTCACCATCTAAATGGGAGTGATGGTCATTAATATGAAGAATTTTTAACTCTGAGGGTTGTGTAATATTAGGATTAGATTTTTGGTCATCTCCACCACAACTACTTAGTAATAACGATGTCGTTAAGAGAAGAGCTGTTATTTTTTTCTTGTTCTTCATTTGAATACTCCTTTTTTAAACCAAGAGTATTCAACGAAGATATGACATTATGATGGTGGATTTATGACACTTTATCGAAATGACTGATTTTATATTTTTCCGCAAATCGCTCAGCTAATGCCGTAATGGTCAAACTCGGATTAACACCGACATTCACAGGAATCGCACTTCCATCAACCACATATAAGCCTTGATAGCCAAAAACCTGATGATTAGAGTCAATCACACCTTTAGAGGAATCTTCAGCCATAACTGCACCACCCAATATATGCGCTGTAACAGATAAGTGCCCCATACTTTCCAATATATTATTCTGTGCTTGACCACCACTTACTTCAGCAAATTTTTCCGCAGCTTCATTTGCTAACGGTATAAAAGACGGCGCTCTTTCTCCAACTGAAACCTGCGTTTTCAAAAAACGCCTAAAACCTCTGAGTGCAGTACGTCCATATACAAATCGTAGTTGATTGTCTGCCTGTTGCATGACGGTTAATACAGTGACACGTTTATGCCAGTTTTTAGAACGCCATGATCGAGTTGAAACAAAGGGGTGCAGAAAAAAATGCTTTAAAACATAGAGTGCACGTTTTACAGGTTGATCGCCATTGACCAGTGGTCCCATATAAAACTTCATAAACTCATAACTTGCTGGAAATCGATTCTGAGTAATATGTGTTTTGTCATCTGCATGAAAATGACTGGAAATGGTCGTCCCTCTCGTCAAATCTATTGTTTTATCATTATTAGAGATTGCAACAATCGCCTCACTATTGGTTCGAATATGCTCACCTAACTGACCAGAAATATTCGGTAAGGTTTTGTACACTTCTCTTGAAGCAAACAGAATTTCAACGGTTCCTATAACACCTGCGGATAGAATGACCTGTTTCGCAGAGTAATCTTGTTTTTCTTTGGAGTTAAATGACTGATATGTATGAATGATATATTTTCCATCAACATGTGAAAGATGAGTCACTTTGGTTTCTGGAATAATCTCAACTCCATTTTTCTCTGCAAGATATAAATAGTTTTTATCCAAACTATTCTTCGCACCCTGCGCACACCCCGTTATACAATTTCCGCACTGATTACAACCTATTCGTTCGGGACCTTGACCATTCAATAGCGGATCACTCACCCATTGATGAGGATCACCAAAGTAAATTCCCTGTGGTACGGTGTCGAAACTATCTCCAGAACCCATTTTTTCTGCTGTTTGTTTTAACCACTCATCTTGCTGACCTTTATATGGATTTAAACTTACACCTAGCATGGACTGAGCCATCTGATAGTGCGGTTGTAATTCCCTCTCCCAGTCTTCTGACAAATGACTCCAAGTTGGATCACGATAAAACTTTTGACCTGGTTTTAACAACACAGCAGCATAAATAACACTGCCACCACCAACGGCAACCCCTCGAACCACACCCATATGTTGGAATACGTCTTGTGCAAGAAAACCCTTCATCCCTAACGTCGGTGCCCAATTTAAGTATTTAGAACTCCGACTTGCTCGATGTAAATCATCTTCAGTGAGCCTTCTTCCCTGCTCTAGCACAGCTACTTTTAATCCAAGCTCAGAAAATCTTAGCGCAGATACACTTCCACCAAAGCCTGAACCTACAATAATGACATCATATTCAAATTTTGATTTCATACATCACGACTTAGAATAAATGGAAATGAAAAATGCTTTAAAAAAGGAAGATTAATGATAGTCATACACAACATCGTATGTTCATCAAGCTGTCTTAACTCATCAACCACCCAACGCCATGGAATTGGTGCTGTCTTGCCATAATACAAGGCGATCGTTTGTTTTCCATCAATCAAAGACGCCTCTTCTAGACACTCCATTTGAAGCTTTTCACTTCTCTGCCCGCGATTGAGTAAAATATTAGTGACTAAATTTTGATTGATGAATTTTTTCCCAACCCCCCCCCAATCCACTTAAAAATAAACTCGGTGCTGCAGACACTCTTAACCACCAAGGACCAATAAACTGAGCCTTATATTCTCCTTGTCTCATGGCAAGTGGCGCGGATGAAAGTTGTTGATAGGTTGCCTTAATCGAGGACAACGAAGCAGTGATTAAATGCTCCTTACGGATCATGAATTTCTCCCTCAATGATTTTTGTTTTATTCAGCATGTCCTATGCTTCTTAATGAAATATATCAATCGTTTAAATTTTATTCCACATACATCCTTTGATCGATTGCATAAAAAAAGCCGAATGTATGTCACATCCGGCTTTTAACTCAAATTAATTTCACTTTATTTCTTTAAAAATCCTGATACAAGATTCAACACATTTTGTATATCTGAATTCGCTTCTTGTGGATCGGTCTTATTTGCTTGAGGTGTAAGCGAATCAATAATTTGTGGTAAGACTGAAGAAATCGCACTGTATACATCCTGTTTAGGAACTTGCGCTTCTTGTGCAACTTGCTCTACATCTTGCTGATCAAATAAATTTTGAACCTGTTGCGTGCTGACATTGGCATTTTCGCCAGGACCAGTTGAAACCCAATCATCCACTTGACTCGTCAGACCCTGACCTTTCAGTTGATCAAGAGCACCTTGCAAACCGCCATTTTTTTGAATCCAATTGAGAATTAAAGGAACTACTGCGATTAATAAGGTTTGAGCGTTTAGACCTGATGATTTGCCTACACCACCAGATTGACTACCCGATAAACCACCAAGTACAGATCCCAAAATCCCTCCCAATCCACCTTGTTGTTGGTTTTGATTGGTCTGATTATTTTGTCCCGTTAAACTCCCGAGTACCGAACCAAGTACACCACCCAATCCCGATTGATTAGATTGTGGATTACCGCCTAAAGCCTGTTTCGCTAAAACTTCAACGATATTACTTAAATTTGTCATCAAGACACCTTTACATTCTTATTTTCATTGATCAGCATATCGTTAAAAACATGGCTTTGTACATTGAAATTGTTGTGTTTTGATAAACTCAAAGTTTGCCATTACCATCGAAACTTATTCCAATTTTCTGGATTAGCCCAAAACTTAGAATTAAACCAATCTGGCACATGCTTATAATTCAAAATATTGAATTGCCATAAGGCGAAATCTTGCTCTGTATTTTTTTGCTCAATGAGCTGCGTGAATCCCAGACTTCTTAATAATTGTTCATCTGCAATATGACTCAACACGACGATTCTTTTTGCCATTAAATCACGCAGTTTTACCAGCATTTGTGATTTATGATGGGTTGATAGTGTATCCATCTGTTCATTATTTAAAATCACAACACCTAGATCATAGCGTTGCTGAAAAGGAAGCATTAAAAATTCAGTTACGTTAAAATGATTCCATTGGATTGTTTGAGCATAGTCTTGGCTGAGATCCTGACCAAGACATACGGCAGTTTGAATTGGCTGTTCTTTAGATAAATCGTCTAGCATTGACGTGATGACATTTTTCTCAGCCATGAGCTGCACCTTATTTGAGTGAGATTAAAGCATGGAATTACAGGGCATTTGTCATAAAATGCACGCTGGTTTAACCAACCTAAGTGTAACTGAACAACAAACACAACAGGCAAATGTTGAATATAAATTTATTTTAGATCGTTCAGAAATCAATCTCCCGTTCAACTTAGGTCAAGAAATTGAAATTGAATGGACCGGCAAAATTTACTGTGTTTCCTGTGGGAATAAAACACCAAAATCATACTCCCAAGGTCACTGCTTTAAATGCATGAAAACGAAAGCAGCCTGTGATATGTGTATTATGAAGCCAGAAACATGCCATTACCATTTAGGGACTTGTCGTGAAGAAAGCTTTGCTCAAGAAGTATGCTTTCAACCCCATATTGTCTATCTTGCCAATTCAAGTGCATTAAAGGTTGGCATTACCCGTTTAGGTCAAATGCCAACACGTTGGCTAGATCAAGGGGCTACCCAAGCTTTACCTATTATGAAAGTGGGCTCTCGTCGGTTATCAGGACAACTTGAAGTCATGTTTGGTACGCAAGTCGCTGATAAAACAGACTGGAGAAAATTGCTGAAAGGTGAAGCGGAAAAGGTAAATTTGTTAGAGATCAGAGATGAATTGCTCACGGAGTTTGAACCTCAAATTGAAACCATTCGAGATGAGTTCAGCATGAGCCTAGATTTCAATGAAAATGTAGAAATTTTAGAAAACGAACTTCCTCGTGAATTCATTTATCCTGTCGATCAATATCCTGAAAAAATTAAATCGCATAACTTAGACAAAACGCCAGTCATACGTGGAAAACTGCACGGTATCAAAGGACAATATCTGATTATGGACACAGGTGTAATCAATATACGCAAATATACGGGTTATGAATTAAAAATTCGTGCTGATTCATAATGCTAAATCAATAAGGCCTCAATATGAGGCTTTTTTTAAAGGATAGATAGAATTGCGTGCACTGGATCTTCATTTTGATCCGACAATAGTTGCTTGTGCATCGTCAACAATTGCATAGATTGTATTTTTGAGTTTTCGATATTCATCAACAACTCAATCTCATGTGCTAAGTTTTCTGGAGTTGCATCATTCTGGATTAACTCCTGAATTACTTTTTTACCTGCAATAATATTAGGTAAAGAATAATAAGGAATTTTCACTAAAAGTTTCGCGATCCAGTAGGTCAAACTATTTAATTTATAAAAAGTCACCATAGGACGATGCAATAACATCGCCTCAAGTGTTGCTGTACCCGATGCCAACGCCACAATATCACTGGCATCCATGACCATCCGACCTATTTTAGATTCCGCGTCAATATTTTCCATTAACTTGATATTATCTCTGAACCTATCTGGGTAACCTATTAGGATCTGCTCAATTTGTTGTTTACGAGCCTCATTGATGGCTGGAATTAAAAATTGATACTCAGGATATTTTTGATGGACAATCTTCGCTGCATCTAATACAAGCGGTCCTAACTTATCAACTTCACCACGACGACTTCCAGGCAGTAATGCGATATGTTTTTGTGCAGGATTTAAACCAAGCGCCTGCTTTGCATCGAGTATAGGATTTTCCAGCGGTAGTTGATTAGCGAGAGGATGTCCAACGAATACCGCTGGCACATTAAATCGATCATAAAAAGTTTTTTCGAATGGAAATAGACAAAGTACCAAGTCAATTGTGGCTTTAATCCCATGAACACGACCTTGACGCCATGCCCAAACTGAAGGACTCACATATTGAACAGTCTTAATTGGCAACGATTTTTGCTTTATTTTTTTTGCTAAGCGCAAGTTAAAATCTGGTGCGTCTATCCCTATAAAAATATCAATAGGTTGTTTAGTCCATTGATCAACCAAGCCATCTCGAACCGCAAAAAGTTTTTTAATATCTTTTAATACTTCAACAATTCCCATCACCGATAGAATATCCATCGCATAATAGCTTTTAAAACCCTCTGCAATCATTTGAGGACCGCCAATTCCTTCAAATTCAGCATCAATTCCCTGCTCTCGAAAACGACGTATTAATTTGGCGCCTAAGGTATCACCTGAAACTTCACCAACCACAATGCCAATTTTAAGTTTTCGATTTTGCAAATGAATATCCTCTCTCATGCTCTACAAGTATCTTAACATAAGCAGCTCATAACAGATTGAGTTCTTGAAATATCTTAACTTAGCGATGCTTTATCTTATTTTTGAATAAGTAAATGAATAATCAAGACAACAGCTTATATTCAAAAATCATAAGATATGCCGGTTTTCTGATAAGTAGCATAAACGATGTACGGTTCTATTGAATATATTTTAGCAGGTGTTTTAGTTGGATTCTGTGTAGGGGTTACTGGCGTAGGTGGCGGCTCACTTATGACTCCTATCTTAATTGGTTTATTTAAAATTGAACCACATATTGCAATTGGTACAGATCTACTTTATGCCGCGATTTCTAAGTTTTGCGGCTCTTTTGTACATGCAAAAAAGCTTAATATTGTTTGGCCCATCGTCATTTGGCTTGCGATCGGAAGTATTCCAGCCTCTTTAGCCACAACTTGGGTTTTAGACAACTATTTGAGTCAATCTACACATTACAAAGCCATTCTCACGATGGTCTTAGGCTTTATGCTGACCATTACTGGTATTTCAATTGTATTCCGTACCCAGGTAGAAAAATTCTTCAAGAAATTTTCTAAAGAAGTTACTGAAGAGGAAGTTGAATTAACTCGAGAAAAATTAAAGCAGAAGCGTTTATATATTGCTTTAATGGGTATTGTATTGGGTATTTTTGTGACCTTATCTTCAGTTGGCGCGGGTGCATTCGGCATTATGGCGCTGATCATCATGTTCCCTAATTTACCTATGATTAGAATTATTGGTTCTGACGTTGTCCATGCAGTTTTACTGACGCTCGTGGCAGGTATGGGGCATATGAATTCAGGTAATGTGGATTTCAATTTATTGATGTGGCTTTTAGTCGGGTCAATTCCTGCAATCATCGTTGGTACGTTGGTGAGCTCCCATTTACCAGAAAAAATTATTCGTAAGGTACTGGGCATCACCTTATTTGCCATTGGTGTTAACTTCATGCTTAATCCAGTCAAAGCAAAACCTGTGACCGCGCCTGAGGCAGTTATTGAAACATCAACTCAAGCTCATTCTTAATTTAGTATCATGTTCAAACTATAACCTCAGTGAAGCTGTATATTTCACTGAGGTGAAATTAAATGATTTATTCGATTTAATAATTTTCAAAATTTAAAATCATTCTATACAATACAAGCAGAAACTCTGATTAATACCAAAAAGACAATTTCATTACTTTTTTTTATTAAATCCATTCAACTTTTTGATAACAAATGATCTACTGAATCATGCTATATTCAATAGATTGAACATTTTCTTGTAAAAACGAACCAGTGACGGCAATGAATACTTTACAGTCAAATTCTATCACCCAAAACGACATTGATGACGTGAATGTACAAAGCATTCAGCCTCTTGTTACTCCTGCTGAATTAAAAACAGAATTACCGTTAACTGATAATGCATACCAAACAGTCCTAAAAGGTCGTGAAACTGTACGTAATATCTTAGATGGCAACGACAAACGTTTATTCGTAGTCATTGGACCGTGCTCTATTCACGATCCTGCAGCAGCTCATGATTATGCTGATCGTTTAAAAGTTTTAAGCGAAAAAGTGAAAGACACGCTTTATATCATCATGCGCGTGTATTTCGAGAAGCCTCGTACAACAGTGGGTTGGAAAGGCTTAATTAATGACCCTGACATGAATGACTCTTTCAACATTGAAAAAGGTTTACGTTTAGGCCGTAAATTATTGCTGGAACTCAATGAGAAAGGTCTGCCATGCGCAACTGAAGCGCTTGATCCCAACTCTCCACAGTACTACCAAGACTTAATTTCTTGGTCAGCAATCGGTGCACGTACAACAGAGAGCCAGACACACCGAGAGATGTCTTCAGGTCTATCATCTCCTGTTGGCTTTAAAAATGGTACGGATGGCGGTCTCACTGTTGCGACCAATGCGATGCAGTCTGTAAAACATGGTCATAGTTTCCTTGGCTTAAATGACCAAGGTCAAGTTTCAGTTATTCGTACTAAAGGTAACCAATATGCCCATGTCGTTTTACGTGGTGGTAATGGCAAACCGAATTATGATGCTGGCTCTGTAGCAGAAGCTGAAAATGCATTAGCGAAAGCAAAAGTAAGCAACAAGATCATGATTGATGCGAGTCATGCCAACTCTAATAAAGACCCATACCTTCAGCCATTGGTTCTAAAAAATATCACTGAACAAATTTTAGATGGCAATAAATCGATCGTAGGTATTATGGTTGAAAGTCATTTAAAAGGTGGCCGCCAAGATATTCCTGCAAATCTTTGCGATTTAGAGTATGGTAAGTCTGTTACAGATGGATGCATCGATTGGGAAACAACTGAAAAAGTTTTGTTGGAAATGGATGCAGCTTTGAAAGACGTTCTACCACAACGTTAATCAGATAAAACGCCATCACACGATGGCGTTTTTTTATAAGGTTAAATCATGGATCAACTCGAAAAAGAACTTAGCTCAATCCCCCATTTTCAATTTGTTCATGAGCATTTGTTTAGCTCAGGTCAGCCAAACGAAGAACAACTTAAATCGATTAAAGCTTATGGTATCGATACCATCATTAATCTCGCTTTTAATGATGCTACACCGAACTTAAATCACGAGGATCGCTTAAGTGCTGAAATTGGTCTTAACTACATCCAAGTCCCTATTGATCCAGAATTTCCACATGACGATCAATGTTTATTTGTGCTCGATCTGATCGACCATCTCGTTAAAGAGAAAATGGTCTGGATACATTGCACCAAAAATCATCAATGTAGTTCATTAATCTATCTGTACCGACTACATTATATGAATATGGATTTATCTACAGCACATGAGCTATTACACCAAGTATGGGAACCCAACAACACTTGGACTGGGTTAATGCACGCAGTCGGCTTACAGTTGCAAGGACGTAAAGCCACTCAAGAACTGCAAGCCTCTTTGATGAAAGCGCAAAACTTTGAATGATCAAAATTGTTTATTGATGACTAATCAATACGGTCGCTGTAGACAGAATTCCTTCCTGACGACCAGTAAATCCTAATTTTTCAGTGGTAGTGGCTTTAATACTAATCTGATTGATATCCACACCAAGTACATCTGCAATACTTTGACGCATATCTAAATTATGTTTCGCTAATTTTGGACGCTCACAAGCCACTGTAATATCCGCGTTATTCAGTTGATAACCACGATCCAATATCAACTGATAAACATGCTTTAATAAAACCTTACTGTCCGCGCCTTTGAACTGTTCATCAGTATCTGGAAAGTGCTGTCCAATATCACCGAGCGCTAAAGCACCCAACAATGCATCACAAAGTGCATGTAAAACTACATCTCCATCAGAGTGTGCTTTCAAACCATGTGTATGCGGAATACGAATACCAGCCAATGTGACATAATCGCCTTCCTCAAAAGCATGAACATCAATACCTTGACCTATACGAATAGCTAAGCTCACATTGAACTCCTTTACACAGTTTTTGAAAATGAAATCTTGTATTCTTTGATTCTTGTTCGCTATAGTAGATGCGCAAACATTTGAAAGTATAAGCGATGATGTTGTCAAAAAGCGTATCAAGTTGGATGAAACCTTTAATTTCTATCTTTTTCATTGGATTAAGCAGTGTTTCTGTCGCACAGGCACAACTTATTCAATGCGATAAGCCTCAATCAAATTTTAAAAATTCCATGATTTGTTCTGTTGATTTTTCATCTTTGAGAGATGAATTGAATGAACGCTTTTTAACATCCTACTTAGTTACCGATGCACCAACTCGATTAATTCAAGATACACAACAGCTTTGGCTGAATCGACTGCAGCAGTGTAAAAATAAAAATTGTGTGTCATTACAAATCAATCAACGCATTGATGATTTAAACTTTTACATGTCAATGAATCAAACGCTTACTCAGCATTACATCAAGTTTGAACAAGGTAAAATTGCAGCGCAACCTGTACACCTTAAGATTCATCAATTAAGCAAGGATCGCGTCAAAATTGAAGGTATTGCTTATCGTAGCCCTAACAATCGCCTAGAAACCCAGACCATCCCATTATTGGCTTATACAACCACTCAAAACAAACACGAAATTATTGATAATGAGCATGATTGTCAGTACAAACTCAAATATCAAAAATCATTACTGATTGTCTCAACTGAGCAAACAGGCTGTGAGCGCTTTAGTGGAATCTATCGACTATATGATTAAACAGAGTGTATGCAAGTTCACAGTTAAATTGCGAATGCTAAACACAACACTCCTGTGATCGCTAACAGAATACCTAAGCTGTTTTTTAGGGTTATTTTTTCTTTAAAAACTAATATACCTGCGATCACACCTAACACTACGACTAGAATATTCATACCAGCGAATACGATTGCAGGTGAATCCTTTAACAACATATGTGCTTTCACATAAAGTGCAATATTGGCAAAATTCAATACACCTAAACTTAGTCCAGCAAGAAAATTTTGCAATGACCATGATGTTTGACGCAGGGACAAATATCCCATGGAAATAATGAAAGCAAACACAAACATCAAGTTTAAACTGACTGCAAATTTTAACCCTAAACTTGTACTGTATTTTAACAGAACATCTACGAGTGCATAGCCAAGCCAAACTGCGAGCAAATACATTCCTGCTTTTTTTGTTTGCAATGTTGGTGTCGATGTTTTAGAAAAAATGATCAAAACAATTGCACTCAAACCCAATGCAATACCAATCAATTTCAGGGTGCTAAATTTTTCTTGGAAAAGAAAATAGGCTGCCAACAATGAAAGAACAACGGATAATCTTTGCGCGATTTCAGTTCTGATAATTCCAGCTTGATCAAGTGATTTGGAAAGCAGCAAGAATATTGAGGGTAAAGCTATTCCCAACAACCCAATAAGCCACCAAGGTGTGGAGGTTAATGATATTTGGTAGAGATCTGGCTCAAACCAAAAAAAACAGAGTATCGTGGCGATGGCATAATTCCACGCAATCATTTGCATGACATCAAATCCACGAGACTTACTAAACTTCAATAAAATCGATACTAGTACACTGCATAAAGCTGCTGAAAAAATCAGTTCCATAATTTGCTCTTGTTTTTTATTCAAGAAAAAGCCCACAATCACTGTGGGCTTTTTAAAATTATAAATAATTTTATTAATTATTTATAACGATCTACCATTTTCTCTAAAGAAATTGGGCGAATCTTGTCAGCATGACCTGCTGTACCAAATGCAGTATAACGATCTACACAGATTTGCTTCATTGCTTCAACAGTTTGAGCAAAGAATTTTCGTGGATCAAATTCACTTGGTTTTTCAGCCATCATACGACGCATAGCACCTGTTGAAGCTAAACGTAAGTCAGTGTCGATATTGATTTTACGTACACCGTGTTTAATTGCTTCAACCAACTGCTCAACAGGAACACCGTAAGTTTCTTTGATGTCACCACCGTATTGGTTAATAATCGCTAACCATTCTTGTGGAACTGAACTTGAACCATGCATTACAAGATGAGTATTTGGAAGTGCAGCGTGGATCTCTTTAATACGATCAATCGCTAAAATATCACCTGTAGGTGGACGCGTAAATTTATAAGCGCCGTGTGAAGTACCAACCGCAATTGCTAACGCATCAACGTTAGTATCAGCGACAAATTGAGTCGCTTCCTCAACCGAAGTAAGGAGTTGTGAATGATCTAGAACGCCTTCAGCGCCAACACCATCCTCTTCACCAGCCAAACCAGTTTCAAGGCTACCTAGGCAACCAATCTCACCTTCTACAGATACACCACACGCATGTGCCATTTGAACAACACGACGAGTTACATCTACGTTGTAATCATAAGTTGTTGGTGTTTTACCATCTGCACCTAATGAACCATCCATCATTACAGATGAAAAGCCCAATTGGATTGAGCGTTGGCAAACGTCAGGATCAGTACCATGGTCTTGGTGCATCACAACTGGAATGTGTGGCCATTCTTCGATTGCAGCCAAAATAAGATGGCGTAAGAATGGAGCACCAGCATATTTACGAGCACCAGCAGATGCTTGAACAATAACAGGTGAATTTGTTTCATCTGCGGCTAACATAATCGCGCGCATTTGTTCTAAGTTGTTTACGTTAAACGCTGGTACGCCGTAACTATGTTCTGCGGCGTGATCCAAGAGCTGGCGCATTGAAATAAGAGCCATAATTTCCTCCCAGGTAATGCTCCATATTCTAACCTGACCTGTGTTTCAATTCAGCAACAATTGACAGTATTTCATAAAAAATCCCTGCAATTGCAGGGAGATTTTCAATTTAATACTTATTGAAGTAGAAAATCACTCCGCCGTTGCTTGATCAGCAGGTGCATTTGCAACTTCTTCAGGAACATCAGTATTATTTTCATCTTGTAATGGCTGATCAATAGCATCGATAGCCGCTTGTTGTTCAGCACTAATATCTGATGCTTCAACAGCAACTTCTGATGTTGATGTTTGATCTGCCGCTGGTGCACTTTCTTGTTTAGAACAAGCCGTCATTGCAAGAGTAGCAGTCAATAGTGCAATTACGCCTAATTGTAATTTCATGATGTTATTCCGCATGATAAATCAGATTATGATCATAATATTTCAAAATTATTTCATTTTCATGACGAAAATTAGTCATAAAAAAAGACCTTCTTAGAAGGTCTTTTTTCTTAAATCCAATTAAGCGCGTTCAAGTAGAACAGCGACTGCTGGTAATGTCTTGCCTTCTACAAATTCAAGGAAAGCACCCCCACCCGTTGAGATATAACCAATTTTGTCAGCAACTTCATACTTATCAATCGCAGCTAAAGTATCACCACCACCGGCAATAGAGAAACCTTCAGATTCTGCAATCGCTAAAGATAGCGCTTTCGTGCCCTCACCAAATTGATCAACCTCAAATACGCCTACTGGACCATTCCAAAGAATTGTTTTTGAAGTTTTTAAAATTTCAGCAAACGCTTGAGCTGTTTCTGGACCAACATCAAGAATCATGTCATTGTCAGCAACATCTTCAACTTTTTTCACTACGGCTTTTGCTGCCGCTAATGAGCCAAGGAAGTCATCAAAGTTAATTTCTGATGCGTCAGCAACAACAACATCTGTTGGCAATGGAACCGATACTTTCGCAGCAATTGCTTTAGCTGTATCGATTAAATCATTTTCACAAAGTGATTTACCAACGTTATAGCCCGCAGCTGCTAAGAATGTATTCGCAATACCGCCACCGACAATGAGCTGATCACAAATATCTGATAACGATGTTAAAACATCAAGTTTAGTCGATACTTTTGAACCCGCTACGATAGCAACCATTGGTTTTTCAGGCGTCTGAAGCGCACGACCGAGTGCGTCTAATTCAGCGGCAAGTAATGGACCTGCTGCTGCAACTTTAGCAAGACGAGCCACACCTTCTGTCGATGCTTCTGCACGATGTGCAGTACCAAATGCATCCATCACAAACACATCACAAAGTGCTGCATATTTTGCTGCTAACTCTGGATTATTTTTCTTTTCGCCTGTGTTAAAGCGACAGTTTTCAAGTAACACAACTTGGCCTGGCGCAACTTCAACACCATCCAAATATTCAGTGAGTAATTTAACTTCTCGACCCAATGCTTCAGTTAAGTAGGCAGCAACAGGTGCAAGTGATTGTTCAGCTTTAGGCTCACCTTCAACTGGACGACCAAGGTGAGAATAAACCATTACTGCTGCGCCTTTTTCAAGAGCGGCTTTAATTGTTGGCAATGCAGCGCGTAAACGTGCATCACTCGTAATCACACCATTTTTAACAGGAACGTTTAAGTCTTCACGGATCAGAACACGTTTACCTGCTAAATCGAGGTCAGTCATACGCTGAAAGTTCATGTATAGCTCACTTTATAGATATCAAAACCGCATAGATTCTAAATGATTATGCTAAAAAAGGTGAGTAAAATTTCAGAAAAGCTGTAGAAATCTTTAGATTTGATTATGATAGATGGAGTCGAACCACAAAGTGTTGCTATGTCTATCCATCCAGATCCAAGTATTAATCGTTTAAATGTTTTCGGCGAACCGCTCGCCAGTTGTTGTTTTGATCCTATTACAGGATATTTCAGAAATGGTTTTTGCCACACTGCGCCCTCTGATTTAGGTCAACATACAGTCTGTGCCGAAATGACGTCTGAATTCTTAAGTTTCTCGCAACGAATTGGGAATGATTTGACAACACCACTACCCGAAGTTGGTTTTCCCGGTTTAAAGCCTGGTGATTTCTGGTGTATTTGTGTGACGCGCTGGGTTGAAGCTTATCAGAATGATATGGCACCGAATTTAAAACTTCAGGCTTGTCATCAATCAGTACTTGCTTATGTCCCGATCGACATTTTAATGGAATTCTCAGTGTAATGAATCATCATGTTGCTTCAACGTCAGCAAGAATTATTTTAGCTTCTGGCAGTCAGACACGTAAGGAACTACTTAATCGATTACATATCGATTTTGAACAAATATCACCCGATATCGATGAGACTCCGCGTGGGGAAAGCCATGCCGATGATCTTGCCTATCGACTTGCATATGAAAAAGCAAAATATTTTGCTGAGAAAGATCCAGATGCGATCGTTATCGGTTCTGATCAGGTGGCTTGGCGTGAAGGCGCACCTGACATATTTATTGGAAAACCTTTATCTCCTGAAAAAGCAATCAAACAACTTCAAGCAAATTCAGGAAAAATTGTTTATTTCAGTACGGCATTGAGTGTTCAACACGCTTCATCTGGGTTTGAAGAAACCATTGTTGAACATTATAAGGTCAAATTTAGGCATTTAAATCTGGAAGAAATTCAGCGTTATGTCGCACTTGAACAACCTTTACAGTGTGCTGGAAGTTTCAAATGCGAAAGTTTGGGCATCAGCTTATTTGAAGAAATGATCGGTCAGGATCAAACAACTTTAATGGGTATGCCGATGATCCAATTGTGTAAGATTTTACGTGAATTGAAAATTCTAGTGCCTTGATACGTTGCTTATTAATAAATAAGACCGAGTTCAATGACTCGGTTTTTTTGGAATTATTTGTTACTAGCAACTGATGAATGAAATAAATACCCTATTTTTAGCTCAAATAATTACAACTGAGCTAAATTAATTTATCTACACAAAGCTGTGGAAAATTGATCGATAAGCGATCTCAAAACATAGAAATTGTAAAAAAGTTCAAATGATCATATTTGGGTTGTTCATTTCAAGTTAAGAATATGAATTACATGAACAAGTTAAGAAACTTTGTATAACATCCATTATCTTAGTTTAAGTTATCATTGTTAAAGTTTTTTTCAATTTTGGATAATATCTTTAGGGGGATACATATGCATGATAACTACTGGAATAGATTTCTACATATAGAAAAAAAACTAAAAGAATTTAGTACTCACGTAGATTTTGACATTAGAAACAATGAAACTTTTTCTATAGAAATAATGAATTTGTATCTTACAATTTGTTCAGAAATTGAAGCTATTTTTAAGGCTTGTACATCTAATATTGGTAATTCATTCAACTTTAGAGATTTTCGTGAATACTATAAAGATGAAACACAACTACAAAGTCTATCTCTCTTAAAGTCTGACGTAAAAATTAAATATACATCTTTAAAATTCACTCCATTTGATAAGATAGATAGCGATGAAACAATTTTATGGTGGAATCACCATAATAAAATTAAGCATGATCGTGAGATTAATAGAAATCTCGCGAACTTAAAAAATCTATTAGACTCAGCGAGCGCACTTTTTTTACTTAACTTAGTCTACAGATTTGTAGTTCAAGAAAAAATATACCTTATACCCCCTCCTGAAATTTTCGAAACAAAAGACTTCTTGGTCAGCATTCATTCTTCAGGAGGTGGGCTTCTATATACATCCAAAGCCTGTATAAATAGTTTTGGTGCTGAAAGCCCTTTTGATGATGATTAGTTTAGTTAATATTTGATTCAATAAATCTGCCTCATTTAACATAATGGCTGTTATACGATATGAAATTCCCCTCAAAGTGTAAATTAATTATTTCTTTAAAATAGCTATATTCATTTTTTTCATATTCATTTGTATCATCCATAAGCAAGAAAACATGCGCTTTTAAAGCCGTGTCACTTGCAGAACTTGCATCGTTCAAGGGACAATAAGCCAAACTAAATTGTAGTCCTTATTATGTCCCAAACTTTAGACGTTCTCGGCGGTATTAGCGCTGAACAATTCCTTACGGAATATTGGCAAAAAAAACCGCTCCTCGTTCGTAATGCAGTTCCTGAAATTGTGGGTTTACTTGAACCCAATGATGTTATGGAGCTTGCACTCGATGAAAACGTGACTGCACGTTTGATCAAACAAAAAGATCGTGACCCTAATCAATGGAATGTGAAGTCATCGCCACTGCTCAAAGCAGACTTCCAAAAAATGCCAAAATTATGGACACTACTCGTTCAAGCGGTCGATCACTATTCGTTTGATCTTGCTGAGTTATGGAAAAAATTTCCTTTTATTCCTCAATGGCGTCGTGAAGATATTATGGTGTCTTACGCACCACAAGGTGGTTCTGTCGGTAAACACTTCGATTTTTATGATGTATTTTTAGTTCAAGGTTACGGACATCGCCGTTGGCAATTAGGGCAAATGTGTGATGAACAGACAGCACTCGTTGCAGGTCAGCCTTTAAAACTTTTGCAAGAAATGGAAGTTCATTTTGATGAAGTTTTGGCGCCGGGAGATTTACTATACGTCCCACCTGGTCTTTCTCATTATGGCGTAGCTGAAGATGAGTGTTTAACCTATTCTTTCGGGTTCCGCATGCCAAATATCTCAGACATGATGGATAGTCTTGGTGATTCTTTTTCAGAACAAGAGCAACTGAAAAAACCATTATTAGATATCACACGCTCTGTCAGCACTGCTGTCGGCGAAATTTCAGATCATGAGCTTAGCTATTTGCGCGAACAACTTTTAGCTCAACTGCAAAATCCTGAGATGCTAAATGAAGCCATCATGTGTCTCGCTTCGCAACCTGGTTATCCTAACAATATTCCAGAAAATGACGAAATTGGAACAGGTGATTTAGAAGAAGCACTTGAAGAAGGTTATTTATTAAAAATCGAACCTGCTTCACGTTTGCTTTATAGCAACTTCAATGATGAACTTAACTTTTGGGCAAATGGAGAGCGCTTATGTATCTCCGAAGAATTTAAACCTCATTTAAAACGTATCGCTGATGGTGAAATGATCGCTTTAGATGAAAGTTTATATGATCAATATATTCTTGAAGATCTCGCGGAACTCTTGAATAGTTCGATCATTATGTTGCTTCCTTCGGAAGAAAACTAAACCCATAAATATAAATTGTTAGCTTACAGCTGTAAGCTAACAATTCACTACTTGTCTGATTCCATAGAAGTTCGTATGGTAATTGCAGTAAAGAACGATGGAAAATAAAAATGGCAAGTCCTGCTCAAGTAATAAGACATAAATTACTGAACACTTTTTTTTCAAGACATTCTGTATGGTTCGCTTGTATTATCATCGCCCTGAGTATTACGTGGCTTAGGCTATTTTACAGCCCCCATTATATTTATTATTTTCTATCCGACAGTGTCATTAATATTATTTGGCTACTGACCAGTTTACTCAGTGTCTTAGGCCTATATGATGTACTTCAAAATAAACATTCAATTTTAAAGAACTACCCAATCATGGGGCATTTTCGCTTCTTATTTGAAGATTTCAGACCCGAAATTCGTCAATATTTTATTGAATCAGACCAAGACGCTTTACCCTTTTCAAGAATGCAACGTAGCTTAGTTTATCAGCGTGCAAAGAATGAAAATGCTGATAAGCCTTTTGGTTCAATTATTGATGTATATCAAGATGACTATCGTTTCATTACTCACTCTCTTGCACCGAAACTCCCAGCTGATACCAGCACCTTCCGTATTAAAGTGGGTAATGATCAGTGTGCTCAACCTTATAGTGCATCAATCATGAATATCTCAGCAATGAGTTTTGGGAGTTTAAGTGCTAATGCAATACGCGCACTTAATCTCGGTGCCCACATGGGTCAGTTCTATCATGATACTGGCGAAGGAAGCCTAAGCCCCTACCATCTTGAAAATAATGGAGATATTGTTTGGCAAATCGCCAGTGGATATTTTGGTTGTCGAACTGAAGACGGTCTATTTGATCCTGAAAAATTTAAAGCTCAAGCCAAACATCCCAATATCAAAATGATTGAGCTAAAACTGTCTCAAGGTGCAAAACCAGGTCACGGCGGTATTTTACCCAAACATAAGATTACAGAAGAAATTTCGAAGATTCGTGGTGTTCCTCGTGATCGCGATTGTATTTCCCCGCCAAGCCACCCTAGCTTTAATACACCGATTGAAATGATGCATTTTATTCAAAAGTTACGTGAACTATCAGGTGGTAAACCTGTTGGATTCAAATTATGTATCGGACAGCCTTGGCAATTTATGAGTATTGTCAAAGCGATGCTTGAAACCAATATTGTTCCTGATTTTATCGTCGTAGATGGATCAGAAGGTGGAACCGGTGCTGCACCGATTGAATTTAGCGATAATATCGGAACGCCACTGCGTGAAGCGCTCTTATTTGCACACAATACCTTAGTAGGTGCTGGATTAAGAGATAAAGTAAAAATTGGCGCAAGTGGTAAAATCATCAGTGCTTTTGATATTGCGAGTACCTTTGCCTTAGGTGCAGATTGGGTGAATTCAGCTCGTGGATTTATGTTTGCTGTCGGTTGTATCCAAGCTCAAAGTTGCCATACCAATCAGTGTCCAGTTGGGGTAGCAACACAAGATGCTGAGCGCCAAAAAGCAGTCCATGTACCAACGAAAGCAGAACGTGTTTATAATTTCCACAAAAATACATTGCATGCACTGGCGGAAATGATAGCAGCTGCAGGTTTAAATCATCCGAGCGAAATTAAAGCTCATCATCTCGCGCAACGTATAAATGATCGTGAAATCAAAAATTATGCTCAATTACATTTTTGGTTAGAATCAGGTCAATTATTAAACTGTAAAGATAGAGATGAAGAAAATTTCTATTTCAGAATGTGGAATTTGGCAGATGCCAGCAAATTCTAGTTTCGTCAAAAAGGTGCTGAAATCAGCACCTTTATTTTAAAAGTATCCTTTGTGACTTTGAGCATGCAAGAACGCTGGGATTAAACCCGTTAATGCTGCCCGTATATCCGCACGCTCATTGATCAACTGATGAGATCCCTCCTCTAACATGAGCAAGGTCTGAAGGCGAAACTTTCTGCGTATAAATTCGATATTATAACGCCAGTCTACAGTTTGATCTTGGGCACCTTGAGCGAGCCAAACTGGAATTCGGCATGCAGGTCGATTTTCCATTTCCAACATCCACTTTGACATTGCTAATATCCAATCCATCCCCATCATGCGCGGTTGTAGTGGATCTTTTAGACGTACAAATCTTAAAAATTCAGGATTGTGATTATTGCGTTTAAAATGTCTTGGAACTTCACGTTTGATACGGCGAATGATGCCCAAGCCTACTGGATTATGCCACCATGCTGTTTTTGCAGGTCTGACTAATGGCGACAAGAGTAATACACGTTCTACAATTGGATTTTTACGTTGTTCAGCAAACTCCAACAAATGATGCATCCAAATTGCACCACCAGTACTCTGTCCAATACCTAGCCATGGTTTAGGCAATTGATCAGCTTGTTTTACATATTGGTGAACCGCATGGAGTACTTGCTGATAATGATCAAAGTTCTGAATGCTGGCAGCATTGCCATCACTTAACCCATGTCCTGGCAAATCATAGGTCAAAACACTAAACCCTTGATCCAGCAATTCACCAATAATTGGTTGGTAAATCCCACTGTGTTCCAAATAGCCATGCAATAAGAATACAGTACCTTTCACCTGCTCTATGCGAGGTTGATACACCTGCACATGAAGTTTGAACAAAGGCATTTTGATATAACCCTGCCAATAATTCGCTTCAAGACGATCAAGTGCGTAAAGATGACGATAAGCTTGAATCTCTTTCGAAGGTGAATAAGGTCGATTTAAGTTTAAAGGTTCCAACCTTAATGGTGTTTGTTCTCGATTCGGAATGGGTAAATCGAGTTGTTTCAACACATTTGGATTCAGAAATGGAATATCAGACATTATGGCACCTCCCGACAACCGCTAGAGCCAAACATTACATCTCTGATCGTGGCAAGTAATTCATAATTTGCACGACGACTGTGATCGTAATTTAATTGGCTAGGACGCCATGTTGTCAGCATTGTAGGCATGGGTGCTTCAACAGGAATTGTCTTGATACCGTTCAAAGCAAAAAGACGTCGTGTACGAGTCATATGATAACGATCGGTAATCAGAATCACTGTCGGCGCTCCTCCTTTTTTTTGTAATAATAATGAACTAAAGCGTGTATTCTCACAGGTATTCATGCTGCGTTGCTCTAATAGATTCGCTTCTACCCCACGCGATGCTAACCACGCTTGCATGTACGGTGCTTCAACACCACTCAACACAATAGGTAAATCCGTTTGCTTCTCAATCTCAAGTGTTTTTTCTAGTCTAGAGCGTGTGTAATCATTAACTACAATATCAATTTTATTATCCCCTAGCGTCAACCCACCACCCAACACAACTATCGCATAAGGTTTATCTTTCTGATTTGATAAAGTTTTATTTTCATTTTGAATCAACGCGATATCTTTATAGATTTGCGGATCTAATGTTTGAACCTCATCTTCTTCTAAGGGATGATTTCTAAGGAAAAATTCATATTTTTCCATTAAAGCCAAGCGCTGATTTTTTTCTTCATTGATGGATGAATTTGTTGAATCAGTTTGGCTTATGGCAACATCACTGGCTAAATCAGGCTGATCAATTGCGAAGACAACATCCTCTTTAGTTTCGTTCTTTGTATTTATATCTGTAAGCAATTCATCTTTAATTTTTTGTTTTAATAACACATAGCGAGTTTGAATTTCAGCAAGCTGTTCAGCCCCTTGATCATTCAATTGTTCTTCAATAAGTTTGAGATAAGCTTGTCTTGCAATCCACAGCCTTGAACCAGGCTCCAAATCCTCCTTATCAGTTAACGCTGCCATTTGCTGGCTCTTGGCCGCAATTTCGTCAACTTTGATAGGGACAAATGCGTGAAGTGATTTCACAACAAGTGCTGAATAAAATGGTGTATACCAGAAAACCATGAGACAGCCCAAAAGTGCGAATATGATCGCCATCATACGCACCGTTGTCACCATCCAATGTTTTCTAGACATACTGTCCTTTTTAAACCAAATGAGATTGAATAGAACCTTTTTGATCGAACAAAACAGGCTCAGGTTCTAATAAAATACCAAACTTATTTAACACATCTTGCTGCACAGAGCGATAGGTTGCCTGCACATCTGTGAGAGATGCATCGGCGTAATTGACTAAAACTAAAGCCTGTCGATCAAACATTCCCACTTTTCCTAATTTTTTTCCTTTCCAGCCTGATTGGTCAATCAACCAACCAGCTGCAACTTTTACGGAACCATCCGCTTGAGGATAGTGTGGAATCGTGGGATGAAGCTGTAAAACTTCCTCAAATTTCGTTTTAATTAAAATCGGATTTTTAAAAAAGCTCCCTGCATTTGGATATTCTGCAGGATCTGGGAGTTTACTTTGACGAATTTTGATCACTTGTTGCTGTAAATTATATGGCGTAATGTCATCGCCCATCGCAGCTTTTAAATCTCCATAATGCATTTTGAGTTGTGGGTGTTTAAGTAATTTAAAGATGACCGCAGTAATAACAAACCGCTCAGGGTGATCTTTAAAAATACTGTGTCGATATGAAAAATGACAATCACTCGCTTGGATTTGAACGATTTCATTTTTAGTACGATCAAAAGCCTCTACAAATTCAATAAATTCACCGACTTCAACGCCATAGGCACCGATGTTCTGAACAGGTGCAGCACCCACCCACCCTGGAATCAATGCGAGATTTTGCAATCCATAAAAACCTTGCTCTGTTGTCCATAGCACGAACTCATGCCAGTGACGTCCAGCACCTACTCGAATTGTTACATTGGTATCATCTTCAGCAAGCAGGACAAGATCATCTAAATGTAATTGAACAACTAAAGCATCTAGATGCTCAGGGAGCAGCATATTACTCCCCCCTGAAAGTATCATCATGTTTAATTGAGCTTGCTCAGCAAATTCAATTGCTTCACGCAAATCTTGAAGAGATCGAACAATACAATAATGAGATGCAACAGCATTTAAATTCAACGTATTGAAAGACTGGAGTTGTATATTAGTTTGAATATTAATCATATTTTTATCTTACTCAACGTTTGACTGCTGCAACATTGGTTTTAAGTAACTAATCCATGCTTTACTGTTCGACTCACATTGATCTAAGACCAACTCAAAGCCATCATCTCCACCATAGTAAGGATCTGGTACTGGTTGATTTAAATATGAAGGATCTTTGGCACTCATGAGCTCTATTTTTGCTCGTAGTTCATGGTTTTGAAATATTTGCGCTGCTTCAACTTGCAGTTTCTGAATATTGACTAGATTTTCATGATCCATCGCCAAGATTAAATCAAATTCCTTAAAGTCTTCAATACGAATCTGTCTCGCACGTAATGAAGATAAATCATATCCTCGTTTCAATGCGTGCTTTTGACTTCGATGATCAGGCGCTTTGTTTGGGTGATAATTACTGGTTCCAGCTGAATCAACTTGAATATTTAATTTTTCTAAATCCGCAAAGTGTTTCATTACCACTTCAGCTGTTGGGGAACGACAAATATTTCCTAAACATACACATAAAATTTTGTATGGCATTTTCGTCGTCATCTTCGCCTCAAAAATACATATACTTTCGCAGTGCATATGTTAAGTTATTTAAGGAGTGAATCCTATAGAACTGTAAAACAATAATCTTATTTAAAGCGCAAAAAGGATGTGTGATGAGCCAATTTCAATTTCAAACTGTCGGGAATATTATTTCTGGTTTAGGGAGTATTCAACAGCTTGGCTCAATTTTAAAACAACATCGATTTAATAAAGTTTTTCTCGTCACAGATCAAGGGATGATTGATCACCACCTCCACCAACCTATTCTTCACATTTTCAACGCTACTGGGACTGAGTTCAGTATTTTTTCCGATGTCGTTGCAGATCCTCCTGAAGATGTCATCTTAAATGCAGTAGATGAAGCAAAACGTTTACACATTGATGCAGTCATTGGTTTTGGCGGTGGTAGCTCCTTAGACGTGGCAAAAATTATTGCCGTACTTGCACACCCCAATCAAACCCAAACGATTTCTGAGTTATATGGCGTCAATCAAGCTCAATTGCCACGATTACCACTCATCTTAGTCCCTACAACTGCAGGTACGGGTTCTGAAGTTACACCAATCTCTATTGTCACTACAGGCAAAACAACAAAAACAGGAATTGTTTCACCCGTTCTGTATGCGGATACTGCCATTTTAGATGCAACTTTTACTCAAGGTCTTCCGGCTCACATCACTGCAGCAACAGGAATTGATGCAATGGTGCATGCAATTGAAGCCTACACCTCAAAACTAAAGAAAAATTTCTATTCTGATTTACTCGCTAAACAAGCATTGGATTTATTGAATCAAAATTTAAAACTTGTTCTAGAGCAACCCCAAAACCTAGAAGCGCGCCAAAAAATGCTCTTAGGTTCTATGTTGGCTGGACAAGCATTTGCAAATGCTCCTGTTGGAGCGGTTCATGCGCTTGCCTATCCTTTGGGCGGGCATTATCACTTATCGCATGGTCATACCAATGCAATCGTGCTTGTTGAAACACTGAAATTCAATGCACCTCAAGCGAAGAAATACTATGCTGAACTGATGCAATGGATTGACCCATATAGCAAAGGCAATACTGATGGCTTATGTGATTTATTTATAGATCATATGGAAAGGCTTGTTAGCCAGAGTGGGTTGAGCTTAAAACTCAATGAGCTAGGTGTACAAGAATCAGATTTAGAGATGTTAGCTAATGATGCGATGCAACAAACGCGCCTCTTACAAAACAATCCTAGAGCTCTAAGCTATGCTGATGCTTTAAGCATCTACCAAGCAATTTATCATTAAATGACTCGAAATCTTTAATCAACTTTCTGAATAAAATATGACAACTATTTTAAAAAAAACTAGAGCAGACTATAAATTCTTTTTTCCCATCCAAACCCGTTGGGCTGATAATGACGTGTATGGGCATGTCAATAACGTCACTTATTACAGCTACTTTGACACCGCCGCAAATGCGCTACTTATTCAACACGCACTATTTGACTTTAAAACTTCGCCTATCATTGGACTCGTTGTTGAATCAAAATGTACATATTTTTCTGAACTATCCTACCCCGAAGTGATTGATGTTGCTGTCGCTATCGAAAAGATTGGACGATCTTCAGTGACGTATAGCATTTCAATATTTAAGAAAAATCAATCAGAGCCTGCTGCTCAAGGTTATTTTGTGCATGTATTTGTCAACCGTGACTCTCGTAAAAATATTGAATTACCAAACTCAATACGCGAAGCCTTAACTACGTTTATGACAACTAAACTTAAGACTTAAGCTGAATATTATGTAGCTCACCGCCGAAAGTTTTTAATAAGTCTTCCACGACGGGTTCTTGATGAATCAATTCTTCAGCACGTCGATATGCCTTTTGCTTACGCTTTTCCTGCAGATCGAAAGGCGTTTCACCGTTTGGTTCGTTGTATTTTACGATTAATTGAGATTTTGAAAATGATTGCTTGAGTGCTGCTTCTAAACTCGGAATGAGTGAGTGCAATAAAGCTTCGTATTTTGCAGGGATATAGAATTCACATGTCCCATCAATTTGACCTTGCATAAGACCTTGTTGTGCTAATTCTTGTACCGCAGGTGTTAATGGACTATTTCTGAACCAATATTCCCACTTTTGAGTATCCCATTCACCTACCAATTCGACAGGCTCAAGTTTAAGAATATCTTGAGGCATTAAACCTTTTAAGCCAACATCTGTGACAACAATTTTATTCTCATCGGGTAGATCTAGACTTGGGAAATGAGAGCCATTCGATGTTCCTTCTTCTTGAACTGACAATTCAGCACTTTCAGCAGAAAGTTCATTTGGTTTAGGCTCTAAAAAGAAAATATTGTCTTGATCAACAATTGAAGATTCAACAGGTTCTGAATTAAAGCTTGCTCCAAATGAAGTCAGCTCAATCTCCCCACTGCCTACCACAGAGTTGGTTAAATTCTCTTGTTTCACCTCAACAGATACAGACTGACCGACATCATCCGCATGATTTAATTCTGTTGAATGTAAGCTTTCAGATTCAGATTTTTCAGGATGAACTGACTCCGTAGGAAAAGCCTCATCATCAGATGCCATCATCTGCTGAAACAAGATTAGATCCGTATTTTCCTCATCATTTACATCACGACTATGCTGAATCGAACTCGTATTATTCTCAGGCGAACTGATTTTCGATCCTGCTTCTTGATGATCTGCCGGTATAGATTCTGAATTCTCTGTCGAAATCTGATTGAAATTTTCAGCTTCTTTTAAGACATTTGATTGTTCTGGAGGTGCTTGAGTGGCCAGCTGCTCATTATTCGCCATCGGGCGGAATGCCAACAACCTGAGCACACACATTTCAAAGCCTTGTTCTTGAGTCACTGCAATTTGTAATTCAGCACGACCTTTACATGCAATTTGATAATACAATTGTAGATCTTGAGCCGAAATCAGGCGCGAAAGCTGCATAATTTTCTGATTGATCTCTGCACTATATTTTAAACTCAAGTCTGGTAAATATTGGAGTAAAGCCAACTCGTGTAAAGTTGAAATGAGTTGATCCAACACTAGAGAAACATCTAGTGCTTGTTGACGGAACTGGAGTAATAAAGCACTGACTTTAGCACGTTGATTTTGATGTATCGCCAAAATAAGGTTGAAAATAATCGTGCGATCAATCAAACCCAGCATTTCTTTCACATCTTGGTGGTGAATCGCACCTTGCCCATATGCAATTGCTTGATCTGTTAGCGACAGTGCATCACGTAAAGAACCTTGTGCTGACTCAGCGATCTGCCAAATCGCATCAGCTTCCGCATTAATTGATTCTTTAGTTAAAATTTGTGTGAGATGTGAAGTGATTTCATCAACCGCCAATGGGCGTAAAGTAAATTGCAAACAACGTGAAATAACCGTAATTGGAAGTTTTTGAGGATCTGTCGTCGCAAATAAAAATTTGACATGTTCAGGCGGTTCTTCAAGTGTCTTGAGTAAAGCATTGAATGAATGTGTGGACAGCATGTGTACTTCATCAATGAGATACACTTTAAAACGACCTTGCGTTGGTGCATAAGGTACGTTATCCAATAATTCTCGTGTATCCTCAACTTTGGTTCGGGATGCTGCGTCAATTTCAATTAAGTCTATAAATCGACCTTCATTGACTGCGGTACACGTTGGACATACTTCACACGGTGTAGATGTTATACCTGTTTCACAGTTCAGACATTTAGCAAGAATCCTTGCAATCGTCGTTTTACCAACGCCACGCGTCCCCGTAAAAAGATAAGCATGATGCAGTCGACCACGCTCCAAAGCACTGGTTAATGCACGCGACACATGGTTTTGACCAACCAATTCTAAAAAATTACGTGGACGATATTTACGCGCAAGAACCTGATACATGAATGCTCCCTAATTACAGGACTAAGCATACTGTTTTTTTTGGCAAGAGTGAATGCGTTACAGATGATTCATACATTCAAAAAACAATTTAAACCCAACTCTTTTTTCTTGGGAAAATTTAACCTGTTAAATTCAAACTATAATCATCGAAATTTTCGTATTCCTCACCAGTCCCATCGATACGAATTTCTAGTATTTTGTTGACCAAATCGACAAGAATGATATTTCTGGTTGGGACACCGCTTAATTGAATCACAGACTTCTCAGTATTAATGAATTTAAACTGACCTTTTATTTCTTCTGCTTGGTTATGACCACTTAGACTTAATCGTGATAATACATACGTTTGGTCTGCGTTAAGTTGTAAATCAACAGCCATACCAGGACAATCCTCACAACGCGAAAAACACCCCATACATGGCGTAGTACCTTGATACAAACCAATATATTGAGGTGTTACTTGATTTTTTATTGAATCATTCTGTTTCAAGAGTTGATTTGATTGCGTGGACTGATCGCAAGAAGCCATATGAATCGACGAGATCAAAACGAATGGGATGACAGTACTACGGCGCATAATCACAAATCAATTTTAACAATTTTGTGAAAATTACCATATCTCAAGTCTGCATATGAATCAATGCGTATGTTGGTGCACGTGAACCCCATCATCATGTAAAACTTGATCAGGGTAAGCGAGTCCAATCCCTTTAATTACTTCAGCAAAATATGACCCTTTATCTGTATAAACTTTAATAATTGCATATTGATCTTCAATACTTTGAGTAATCGTAAAATAGTTTAGATCAGCAGGATAATCCTCAAATTGCCCCTTATATCGCACAATTCCATCCTCAACTTGTTCAATCTCAGTAATTTCAGCCACACGGTTGATACCAAATTGCAAAAGTTTCAAGGGAAATTTACTGCCCTCTTTCATGCTCGCCACTTGATCAGGACTAAACTTAAATAAATAACCCGAGTCAGCCCGATGCTGAAAACTTTCTGGAAGAATCATATGCCGTTCAACATTTTGTTCTAGTACAGGCATAAGCTCAGGCATCAGATGAGAACTCGATGATTCATTCTTATTTTCAAGCCGTTCGTCATGAGCATTAACATTTTGACCCAGTTCATTTTCAACTTGATGCTGCTGTAAGCTTGCAGATGATTTGTCTTTTTCGGGTTTTAGATATAACGTAAATGTAGCAGTCACAAAAACTGCTACACCCAATAAAATATAAATTACTTTCATACGTTATTTGAATAGCGACACTGCTTTAGCATTTTTATTAATCATAGTGACAGCATCACGATCATTCGTACCCCCTAATTGGTATCCATACTTTGGATGGAATAAATCTGGGCTTGAGAAATAAGAGATACTATTACCTCCCATAATCGTACCACCCAATGGATGCTCCAAACCACGTGCTGGTCCAGCGGTATCATCATGATTCACCCCCATATTATGACCGAATTCATGACGTAAAACCGTGATTCCACAGTTAATACTTCCACTACCGATCATATAATTAGAGTTAGGGTTTTCAAGCAAGTAAGCTAAACCACAGCCTTCTTCATCACCTTCATAATATACAGCATCAGCTTTTAAGCGATTACGCTCATTCTGAATAACTTTGTCCACACGACCAATATCAAGGACATTGTTTAATGTTTTAGAACCTGGTGTTTTATATTGCAGATAACCAACGTTGCGCAGATAAAACTTGGCATTTGAATTCTCTGCAGACACATTGGTTAGATCAAAGCCTTCAATCAACCTCATTTTCGCTGCATTTGCACCTAATTTCTCTGCAACAGCAGTACTACTCACCAAAAGCATGTCAATGGTTGCACTATCAGCTTGCCATCCTTGAGATGTATAGAGAAAACGTTGCGTTTCACCAGTTTGAATCGTTTGTCGTAAATTATTGGATGCCTGAATTGTGCTGCTCCACGCCGCTCCAGAACTTATGATTATCTTGTCATTGATTTGAGCGCGATCAGGTAAATTAATTACTGATTGCCAATTTCCATTTGCCAACTTAACACGTGTCACTGGTTGTTTAGGATCAGGAACTTTTTGATTATTTAAATCTTTCGCTTGTATCACACGTTCTGGTGCAGAAACTAAAATCCACTTCGCTAATTCTTTTACAAACATAAATTCATATCGTTCACCTCTATTTAGTTTTAAAGTTGCTGAGGTATTGATATTCTGATTTGAAATAGTAGCTTCCCATGTTGCAGTCGACTTCACGATCACACGATCACGGTCATATGCTGAACTTGGTAATGTGAATTGTGACACCCAGTTTCCATCACCAAAAATAATTTCAGTTAAAGGGCTATCGGTTTTATTTAACTGAGTACCCACTGAACTAACATTTAGTTGTCTCGGCTTGATATATTCAGGCACCCATTTTTTTAGATTTTGATTAAATACAAACCAATAGCGATCTCCTTTTTTTAAATTAAAATTACTCGAAAAAAGAAGATTTGTTGTATCAATTGATGAATCCCTGCCTGCATCAGATTCAATCAACATTACCGTATTGTTAGCAACATCGCTCGGCAATACTATTTTCTTTGCCCAAGCGCCATCTTTTAGATGAACTCGCTGTATTGTTTGTTGATTAGATATAATATTTTGTACACTTGAATTATCTAAAATGACACTGGGTGTACTGTTGATTCGCCATTTTTTTAAAGATTCACTATAAATAAAGTCGAATGTGTTTCCTTTATTGATTTGAATTGATTCAAGGGGAATATCAATATTGGAAGTATCTAGATATGTAGCATATCCCGCCGATGAGGAAATTCTAATCTTGTCATTATTTTTTGGATTGTTTGGCAGATAGATTTGTTTCGTCCAATTTCCATCACGCAATTTAAATTCTAATTCAGCATAACCGCTCGGAATCTGCCCGCTTTGCTGATTTTGGTTTGGTGTAAGTACTGTACTTGCCACAACACCACTCATCAAACAACCCATTAGTAAAAAGGTAATTTTTTTATTCATCATGTCACTATTTGTTTATTTTAGTTAAAGTTAGTATACATTATAAATACAAATTCTCCTTTGTAAATGTTAAAACCATCCCTTTTTACCATTATTAATGTGATCCACACATCTTAATGCCTCTTGCGATAAACTCCACAAACGATAATCCCCTGTAATTGACCCAACAGGATAATTATGGGTATAGGCAAAGCTTAATTTTCTTTCAGGATCACACCAAGCCCCTGATCCGTTGTAGCCCATATGACCAAATCCATTTTTTGCACTTTTACCCAGCGTGATAACTCTGTGATAACCCAAACGCCAATGCATAGGTATTGGCATCACCTTGTCTCGATCATAGCTTTGAATTTGCGAAAGTTGTTTGAATACAAGTGGCTTGATAAATTGTCTTGATTCGAACTGACCATAGTGCGCCATCATGGCATAGATTTTCGCTAAACTTCTGGCTGTAAAGACACCATTAGCAGCAGGAATGGGTTGAGTCAGAACACGATCATCAAAAAAGCTAAACCCCTTCATTCCCTTTGGAATCATTGCATCTATAAAATCATCAGGATTTTGACCAGAATATTGAATGATACGATCCGAAAATGAAACTTTCTGTTTTTTCTTCTTTTGTTGTGCAACTTGAGTAGGTGATGACTTTTTTTCAATATTTGTTTTTTCTAGAGGTTTGGCTATTCTTGAAAGTTGATCCTGAGGGACACCAAAATAGGCACCATCTAATTGAAGTGGTTCTACTAAATATTGATTCATCAGCTCAGAAAGATTTTGCTGAGTCGCTTTTTCAATCAGCCCTCCTAATAACCAGCCATACGTAAGTGCTTGATATGCATAATTTGAATTGGGTTTAAAACGTGGTGTCGCGCTAGCCATCACATTGAGCATGTGATCCCAGTCTGCCATTTCAGATGCTTGAGCAATGACATTTCTAACATCATATAAACCACTACGGTGACTCAATACGTCAGCCAAAGTAATCTCAGATTTTCCATGTTCAGCAAATTCTGGCCAATAATCAGCTATGGATTGACGATAATCTAATTTCCCTTCACTCACTAGAATATGCGACAAAGTCGCTAAGATCCCTTTTCCGGTGGAATAGCACATCGCCATCGTGTCTTCTGACCACTCTTCACTCGAAGACTTTTTTCCAACATAAATATCAACCACTTTTTCTTGACCATAATATACAGCCAATGATGCACCACCTTGTTCAGTACGAGAGTCTTGTAAACGACTAAATAAATGTGCCAAATCTGCAAACTGATGGTGAACGATACCCTTATAATTATGTGTGTCAGCGTAAATTAAATCTTTTAGAATTTTCATCTTCTATCCTTGATTTATAGTTATAAAAAAGCCTAACAAACATGTTAGGCCTAGAGCATCTATTAAAGTGGTTTCACAACACCAGAAACATGAGGTTTTTGTGATTTTGCATTACGAACTAACAAATATGTCGTTTGATCTCGCTCACCCGTTAAAAATTCAACCTCAGATGGTAAAAACATAGGCAACTTAAAATAAACATCAGCATCATAAGCATCCGGTAAACTAATACTTGCTAATGCTTTAGCTTTACTCCACATGCCATGCGCAATCGCTTGTTTAAAACCAAATGCTTTTGCTGTAACTGCATGAATATGAATGAGGTTAAAATCACCTGAAACGAGCGCATAGCGACGACCCGTGTTTTCAGCGACTTTCCAATTACCCTGTGATTTAAATTCAGGCAACTGATCTTCTTTCGCCTTTGAAGAGGATGAAGTATTTGTATTTTCACGAGAAAGATAGGTTGTTAAACCCTCCATCACCACATCATTACCTACTTTCGCAGTGGTAATGAAGTCAAATTGCAAACCTTTGTCATGTGGTTTTAACTCACCAAATTTGCATGATAGCGTGATGGTTTCATTCACTCCAATTTTGCGATACTGCTTAACTTGATTACGAATATGAACTAAACCCAGCAAAGCAAATGGGAAAGGTTCTTGTGTCATCATTTGCATCTGCAAACTTTGAGAAATGACTGCCAAGTAAGTCGATGGTACATATCCATTATTCTTATAACCACAAATTTCGTTATAAGATTTTAAATGGTCATGATCAACACGATATTCATCAACGATGTAATCCACTTGTGGCAGTGTCTTTTCGCCTTTCGGTTTTTTAAAAATTAAACCTTTAATGACTTTAGGATAAGCTAAATAAGCTTTTGGCAATTGACTAAAGTGACGTGTTTTCATGTTAAAAATTCCCATTTATCTTTATAAAAAATTTAAAGTTTGCAGCTCAACAAAACGATCATAACAAATCATACGAGCAATAAAGAGAGCAATGCCTGAACATTACTCTCTTTCATTTAACAATCTATGACCACTAAAGCTTAAGCACCTAATAAACTTTGACCGCACACACGTACAATGTTTCCATTCAGCCCCGTTGAAGCAGATGAAGCAAATAATGCGATTGTTTCAGCCACATCAACTGGTTGACCACCTTGACTCATCGAATTCATACGGCGACCCGCTTCACGAATTGCGAATGGAATCGCTGCTGTCATTTGAGTTTCAATAAATCCAGGAGCAACAGCATTAATCGTTACACCATTTTTCAAAATTGGTGCTGTAAATTTCACTAAACCAATCACACCAGCTTTAGAAGCTGCGTAGTTCGTTTGACCGAGGTTACCCGCAATACCTGAAATCGAAGATACGCAAACGATGCGACCATTTTCATTGATGCCTTCATTAGACAACAAATAGTCATTCACACGCTCAATCGCAGATAAGTTAATGTTAATCACAAGATCCCAAAGCTCTGGCTTCATATTAGCAAGCGTTTTATCACGTGTAATACCGGCATTATGGACAATCACATCTAGCCCGCCTTGAGCAGCCGCTGCAGCTTTGATTTTTTCTCCAGCATCTGGTGCAGTGATATCAATCGCTAAAGTCGATCCACCAATTTCACTCGCAACACGATCAAGATCTGCTTGTTGTTGTGGTACATCTAAGCAAATGACATGAGCACCATCACGCGACAAAACATGCGCAATCGCTTCACCAATACCACGACTTGCACCTGTGACCACTGCAGTTTTGCCCGCAAGTGGTTTAGTCCAATCAACATCAACAACATTTGCTTTTGAAACACGAATGACTTGACCTGATACATACGCTGAGCGCGGAGAAAGTACAAAACGAAGTGTAGATTCAAGATTTAAAGCAGCATCTTGATCTACATAAACCAATTGTGCAGCAATACCTTTCTTAAATTCTTTACCTACAGATTTCACGAAACCTTCTAATGCACGTTGAGCAATCGCTTGTTTCACTGTAGGTGCTGATTCTGGTGTCAAGCCAACGACGACTACACGACCTGAAGTTTGAATTTGGCGAGCAATTGGATTAAAGAATTTATACAATTCAATTAACTGTTCAGAGTCCTGAATACCCGAAGCATCAAACACAACTGCTTTGAATTTCGACTCTTTATCGCCTTCATTAAACGCACCTAAGTTCAACCCTACTTTAGCTGCAGCTTGTTGTAACTCAGCATTGTTTCCCGCATAGCTGTTGGCATGAATATTACTCAGAACTTGCGCAATTTCACCATTAAAAAGACTTTTAGACGCAGAACCGAATAAAACAGCGCCTTGAACAACAGGCGTTGCTGATTCAAAGCGATCTAAGTGAATTGGAGATGGTAAACCTAAATTTTTGATGACAAATTTACCAATTGGAGATTTTGCAAAAGCTTGATATTGGTCAGTCATGAATATGATCTCTCGATAGAATAATTTTTTGAAGGATCTATGGTGTAGATGAAGTTCAGTTCAAACTCTGATACTTAGTAAATTAATCGATCCCTGCGTTTCAGTTAAATAATACTTGAGTTACTCTATGTATGTCTTGACCTGAAAGCATTGCTAAATGTCATTTTAGTCAATACGACCTCTTAGCGATTATGCTAATGTAGCACTCAAGAATATCCCAAATATGCTTGGAAAAGCCTTATGAGCAAAACAACTCAAGAAAATCCAACAACTGAGAATTCTGCGAAAGCGACTGTGTCAAATACATCAAAAGCTCGTTCAAATACGAGTAGTGGTAATGCAAACAGTGCCAACAACGCAAATACTCCAAAAGCGACTCGCCCTCGTACGTCGACGACTCGCAAAAAAACAGCAGCAACAAATAAAACTAAAGCTGAAAATCAAACTTCAGCAACTACGACTCAATCTTCCGCTGAACAGGAAAAAACTATGACTCAAAATACTGTACGCCGTGTTGCAATTATCGGTGGTAATCGTATTCCTTTCGCACGTTCTAATGGTGCTTATTTCACAGCTACAAATACGGATATGCTTACAGCAGCATTGAATGGTCTAGTTGAGCGTTTTAATCTTCAAGGTCAACGTCTGGGTGAAGTTGTTGCTGGTGCTGTACTGAAGCACAGCCGTGATTTCAATATGACGCGTGAATGTGTGTTAAGCACAGAGCTTGCACCTGAAACTCCAGCTTACGATATCCAACAAGCTTGTGGTACTGGGCTTCAAGCCGCTTTCCTCGTAGCGAACAAAATTGCACTTGGTCAAATTGAGGTGGGTATTGCAGGTGGTGTGGATACCACTTCAGATGCTCCTATCGCATTTGGTGATGGATTACGTAAAGCCCTCTTAGAACTCAACGTTGCAAAAACAGGTAAAGATCGTCTTAAAGCGTTAACTAAAATTAACGTAAAAGATTTGCTAGATGCTCCTAAAAATGGTGAACCTCGTACTGGCTTATCTATGGGCGATCACCAAGCGATCACAACACTTGAGTGGGGCATTTCTCGTGAAGCTCAAGATGAACTTGCTGCATCGTCTCATCAGAAAATGGCTGCAGCTTATGAAGCAGGATTCTTTGACGATTTAATGACGCCATTCCTTGGCCTTGAGCGCGACAACAACTTACGTCCTGATTCAACTGTAGAAAAGCTTGCAAAACTTAAGCCAGCGTTTGGTAAAGGTGATGCCCGTACAATGACTGCTGGTAACTCTACTCCACTTACCGATGGTGCTTCTTGTGTATTATTAGCATCAGAAGAATGGGCTAAAGCAAATGGTCACGAAATTTTAGCGTATTTAAGTTTCTCTGAAACTGCTGCTGTAGATTTCATTGGTAAAAAAGAAGGTTTGTTAATGGCTCCTGCTTACGCAGTTCCACGTATGCTCGAGCGTGCTAATTTAAAACTTCAAGATTTTGACTACTATGAAATTCATGAAGCATTTGCATCTCAAGTTCTTTCTACATTAAAAGCTTGGGAAGATCCTAAATTCTGTAAAGAACGTCTAGGCTTAGATGCGCCTTTAGGTTCAATTGATCGTGCGAAGTTAAACGTTAAAGGCTCTTCGTTGGCTGCGGGTCACCCATTTGCCGCAACGGGTGGTCGTATTATCGCAACTGCTGCAAAAATTTTAAATGAAAAAGGTTCAGGTCGTGTACTTGTGTCGATCTGTGCTGCAGGTGGTCAAGGTGTAACGGCAATTATTGAAAAATAATTCGATGTTCTTAACAAATAAGCCCCTCGATTGAGGGGCTTTTTTTATTTTCATAAAAAAGATTGACAGAGTATTTATTTTTTTTAGACGAATGACTGACATTAAACTTTAAAAATTAGCATTTTATTACATAATTAAAGAGCTAAAAATGGATTTTAGCCAATTAAAGGAAAAAAAATGAAAAAGATACAAAACATATACTCAGTAATTCTATTATGTTGCATCAGTACCACAATTTTGGCGAACTCAGTTGAGCCTAAATATAAATGGTCTGTTAGTACTGGATGGCTACATATAATGCCTCAGGGGAAATATGGAAATACGTCGATTAATACAGCCGTTGATCCTGATTATGAGTACGACCTATGGAAAAATATGGGCATAACCTCAAAAATGGACGGATTAAGCAATTGGACTGAAAATGCTGGCTTAAAACCTAAGGATGGGGATACTTTGGGTTTAATGATTAATTATTATGTCAATGATAACATTTCACTTCAAATGATTGGAGGTGTTCCACCCAAAATTGATATTAAGGGGAAAGGTCAGATTAATGCAAAACCTATTGCACTTAATCCAATGATTGATGCTGCTATTATTGATATATTAGGGCCTGATCGAAATTTGTTTGTAACTGATCTTGGGAGCAGATCAAAGTTGGCAGAAGCAACAGCTTGGACTCCAGCTGCAACCGCACAGTACCACTTTGGTACTACAGGTATAAATAAATTTAGACCTTATGTCGGTGCAGGTGTCATGTATGCAACATTTACTGGACTAAAAATTGATAAAGGTCTTGAGGAAGAACTAATAACTGCTGGACATCGTATCGGTCATATTACAAATATTGTTAGAGATAGTGATCCATCAAAGGATATCAATGGAAATCTATTAGATGCTCTTGTAGATCCTATAGCAGTAAGAATTAATTCTCCAGTAGATCCAAAGGTTAAAGTGAAAGCCACTGATGCTTTAGGAGCAGTATTCACTTTAGGTGCAAATTACGACATTTCAAATAGAATCTATATTACCGGATCACTAACCTATGTAGATTTATCGAATAAGTCGAAAATTACAGTTTATGACCAAATATCAGGGCGTCCATTAGTTTCATCATCAACAAAAATCAATCTTAATCCTTTAATCAGCTATATTGGAATTGGTTACAAATTTTAAATAAAAAAAGCATCTCAATAGAGATGCTTTTTTATTTTAAGTTTTAATGATTTAAAGCCTCAGGTGCATAACCCAGTTTAGCCTCCATCCCATCATAGAACCATTGAAATATAAACGTATACACCAGAATACTAAGCGTCAAAGCTAAGTCGACGATAAAAGCTTGTATGAGCGTCATATCCATCATATATGCAACAATTGGAATGGTCACTAACATCAAGCCACCTTCAAATCCTAGCGCATGCAATATACGAACTTTTACAGTACGCTTCCACTGATTGCGCGCTTCAATTTTTTCAAAATAATGATTGAAAATCATATTCCAGATCACTGAAAGTACGGCCATAATCACACCTAATGAACCTGCAATCTCCAGGGGAACTTCAAAAATAAAACTCAAAGAAATTGCGATGATCACCAATAGAATGATTTCATAGCTTATTGCGTGAATAATTCTTCTCTTTGAAAAAAACATGCGTTCACTCATCAACATTGTTATTCATGAGCGCATTTTATTTTCATAATATTGAATGATCGAGTTAGAATCTATCAAAATTTTTGAAAGAATAAACATGAATATTAATCAAGAACAATTGGTCGTTTTTAAAACTGTGATGGAAACAGGTTCTTTTTCCGCAGCCGCACGTCAGTTAGGCAAGGTCCCCTCTGCTGTCAGTATGGCGATTTCCAATTTAGAGATTGATCTGAATCTTCAACTGTTTGAAAGAGTAGGACGTGAACCACAGCCAACACTTCAAGCCAAAGTTTTGTATGAACGTACTAATCATTTATTGATTGAAATGAATCAATGGAAACAACATGCATTTGGTTTGAGTAGCGGCATCGAAACCGAATTAAATATTGTGGTGGTATCAGAATTACTACATAGTAGATGGACTGATTATATTGTTTTATTAGAACAACAATTTCCTCAACTACAAATCAATATATTCAGCGCACCACAAGAAGATGCTCAACAAATGATTTTAACGGGTAAAGCACATTTAGCATTGATGTTTGAGCGTGAACATATTGAGGCGAATGAACAATTTGTGGAATTAATGAAAGAAAGTTTAATTCCAGTTGCATCTGTTCATCATCCGCTGTGCCAAAATCAAAAAGTGAGCTATGAAGAAATTTTTCAAAGTCGTCAGATTGTAGTCGCTAGTCGCGATCGGAACATTAAGCCTGAATTACTCTTTTCCAAAGATGCATGGCGTACAGACAATCACCATTCTGCATGTAGATTAATTTCACAAGGACTTGGATGGGGAGTTTTACCCACTGAAATGCTTATCGAACAACCAACATTAAAGAAAAAACTTAAAGTTCTACGATTTTCAGATTTCACTCCAAAATTTGATTATTTTATCGATCTGGTTTGGAGTAAAGAGCAACCATTGGGCAAAGCTGCTCAATTTTTAATTCATCACATCAGAAATAAAAGAAAAATGTAGGAAAATAACTTGATTTAAAACTTTTGTAGCATGTTTCAAAATAATCATGTGTTATAAAGATGGTATAAGTAATGAAACAAAGAATTAGATCGCAATGACTGAAACAGCTTTATCTCAATTAAAAAACTTCACTACAATTGTTGCAGACACAGGTGACTTAAACGCTATAAAAAAATTTAAGCCATTGGATGCTACCACTAACCCTTCACTCATCACGGCAGCAGCTTCATTCCCTGAAAACAAAGAACTGATTGAAGCTGCATTTGATCAAGCAAAGTCAGAGGGTTATCAGTCAGATGAGTTAATCGATAGAACAATTGATATCCTGACTGTCAAATTAGGTGTGGAAATTCTAAAAGTAGTTGAAGGTCGAGTATCAACAGAAGTTGATGCAGCACTTTCATACGATACAGCCGCGACAATTGCTAAAGCTAAAGAATTACTCGCTCTCTATGCGACTTATGGTGTTGATCAAAACCGAATTTTAATTAAAATCGCCTCAACATGGGAAGGTATTCAAGCTGCTAAGGTTCTTGAAGCAGAAGGCATTCATTGCAACTTAACTTTGTTGTTTGGCTTACATCAAGCAAAAGCATGTGCGGATGCTCAGGTCACATTAATTTCACCATTTGTAGGTCGTATTCTCGATTGGTATAAAAAAGCTGAAAATGTGGATCACTATCCAATTGAACATGATCCTGGTGTGCAATCCGTTAAACAAATTTACGAGTTCTACAAACAAAATCAGGTGAAAACTGAAGTTATGGGCGCAAGCTTTCGTAGCATAGAACAGGTTCTCGGACTTGCTGGATGCGACCTCTTAACTGTATCACCGAATTTACTTGACGAATTGGCTCAAGATCATCGCCAAGTTGAAGTTCAGTTAAATGCAAATGCACACAGCTCAAATATCGAATCACTTAGTCCAATCACTGAAATAGATTTTAAAGCGCAAATTCAGAAAGATCTTATGGCATCGCAATTATTGCAAGGCGGTATAGATGGCTTTATTAAGGCAAGAGATCAACTCAGCTCTCTGTTAAAACAATCATTTGGCATAGATGCTGATATAAAAGCTTAATTGCACCTATCCATCATTCTTTCAATCGAGCTCTTAGGAGCTCGATTATTTTTTAAGAGATAAATGAGTGTTTGGTATAACTGATCTTCCAACCTATTTAATAGGTACATTACTTATTATTTTATTACCTGGACCTAACTCGCTCTATGTCATGTCTATTGCGACTCGCTTTGGCATAAAAGTGGGCTATCAAGGTGCTTTCGGTATTTTGTGTGGAGATACCATCCTTATTTTGCTAACTGTCTTAGGTGCCGCAACATTATTGCATCAATTTCCCTGGATTTTTTTCGCCCTAAAAATTATTGGTGCTTTATATCTTAGTTATTTAGGTATCCGTTTAATATATGCAGCCTATTTAACTTGGAAACGTCCAAGTAAAGATCAAGCTAATGTTTCTATTGTACAAAAACAAGAAAAATTTCATCCTTTTCGTACCGCATTACTCATTAGTCTGATTAACCCAAAGGCAATACTGTTCTTTTTATCGTTTTTTGTTCAATTTGTAGATCCAGCTTATCCTTATCCAGCCCAAAGCTTTTTAATGCTTGCTGTAATTTTACAATTAATGAGTATAGCCTACTTAAGTATGTTGATCTTCACAGGTATCAAAATTTCAAATTACTTCAACACGCATTATAAATTAGCAGCTGCTTCTGTTGCCGCTATTGGTATTTTATTTGGATTGTTTGGGATCAAACTTGCGACATCAACAATGTAATCTTAACTTCACAGAATCATTAGGGAAATAATATAAAAATGCTCATAGACGTGATAACAAGAATAAAAAAAGATTTAAGTCTACCTGCTGTTTTCGCTGGCTTTATTACATTTTTAATTGGCATTAGCGTTTCATCTGTACTGGTTATTCATGCTGGACAAGTATTAGGTGCAAATCAAGCACAGATTAGCTCATGGTTTTGGGCACTGGGTTTGAGTATAGGATTATCAGGACTGATCTTAAGCTGGAAGTTTAAATATCCAGTTGCAACATCATGGTCAACAGCAGGACTAGCACTGATTATCGCTACAGGCTCAGGATACAATTTGAATGAGGCGATAGGGGCATTTTTAATATGCGGAATTATGACTGCTGTATTGGGCTTTTTTGGAATATTTCAAAGAATTCTTGAATTTTTACCGCAATCTCTTACAAGCGCCATGTTAGCTGGAGTGTTATTAAAATTTGGCATTTCATTATTTACGGTCATGCAAGACCAATTGATCTATGTTCTAATCTTGATCAGTACATATTTTATAAGTAAAAAAGCATTACCCCGTCACTCCATTGTCATTACATTGTTAGCTTGCATTATCGCCACACCTTTTTTCTTTGAATATACAGCAACCAAAATTCACTACGGAATGACGTATCCAGTATGGATTCAGCCTGAATTTCACTGGTCAAGTATTCTGGGTTTAGCTATTCCCCTCTTGATCATCAATATGGCTTCACAATATTTACCTGGTTTAGCAATGATCAGATCCTATGGTTACAAACCTCATGTCAACCAATTAGTAAGTTGGACAGGAATTGCTCAAGCAATATTCGCTCCGTTCGGGGCATTTTCAACCAATATCGCAGCAATTAGTGCAGCTGTGAGCCTTGATGAACAAGTTCATCAAGACCCTGCTAAACGCTATATTGCAGGTATGGCTTGTGGAGTGTTCTATATCTTTATGGGCATTTTTGCAGCGACACTAACGGGATTATTACTGTCATTCCCTAGAGAAATGATCACCACTTTGGCGGCGATCGCACTTTTTGCAACGATTGGACATAACATCAGTATCGCATTTAAAGAAGATTTAGATCGTGATGCTGCTTTAATCACTTTTTTAATGTCTGCATCTGGAGTTCAGTTTTTGGGCATTGGATCTGCTTTTTGGGGATTGGTTATTGGATTTATTATTTATCATTTGATGCGTATACAAATTAAAAAGCCTATTTAAAAAAATAGGCTTTTGGGAATTAAATTACAGGATATTCACTCGTACCTTCAGGCCAAGGTGTCAATAATTCATATCCTTCATCAGTCACAGCAACCATATGTTCCCATTGTGCAGACCAAGATTTATCTGCTGTAACTACTGTCCATCCGTCTTTTAATTCTTTAACTTTGGCTTTGCCTGCATTCACCATAGGCTCAATGGTAAACACCATTCCTTTTCTTAATACTAATCCCTGACCAGGCTGTCCGTAATGCAATACATTCGGTTGCTCATGGTAGGTTTTTCCAATACCGTGACCACAATATTCACGTACAATCGTATAACCTTCGCGTTGCGCAACTTGTTGAATAGCATGACCCACGTCACCAAGTGTCGCGCCAGGTTTAACCGTTTTAATACCTGCAAGCATCGCTTCATAAGTCGTATCGACTAATTTTTTTGCTTCAGGTTTAATTGTACCCACATAGTACATTCGACTGGTATCACCAAAATAACCATCCTTGATGATTGCAACATCAATATTAATGATGTCTCCATCCTCTAAGATAATATTGGAAGCAGGGATACCATGACATACAACTTCATTTTTCGAAATACAGGTTGTTTTTGTATATCCGTAATAACCGACATTTGCTGGCGTCACCTTAAGTGTATTGACGATGTAATCATTACAGATATCATCAAGATACTCAGTACTCACACCTGGCTTCACATAATCACCAATCATCGCAAGCACTTGTGCCGCAAGCCGACCCGATATTCTTAGTTTTTCAATATCTTGTTCAGTTTTAATGGTGACAGCTGTTGCCTTCATGATGAACCCCTTTTTAATTCAGGATTCATTATAGGACTTTCATTTGTCGATCACAAACGCTATAGACTGTCTGTAACTTAATCATTTTCGACTATTATTTAACCATTCAGTACATTATTTTATTTTGCGAATCTAGATCTACGCTCTGCTTGATTTCAATTTAATAAATAAATTTATTTTATTAGTTTTATAAATACATAGACTTAATTTAACTCATAATTTCCCATCCAATAAAATTATTCGCTTCTTGCTTTTTTACTATTCCATTCGATGGATGACCACCCTCCCTATTTACTGACATTTGCTCTAAAATCGATTTCTTTTTTCTTGAACCGATCTCCCTTATGACCAATTTGCGTACACGGGACATTATTGCCTTAGGTTTTATGACCTTTGCACTATTTATCGGTGCAGGCAATATTATCTTCCCACCTATTGTTGCTCAACAAGCGGGTGAACATGTTTGGTTAGCTGCTTTTGGCTTCTTAATTACTGCTGTTGGCCTTCCTGTTATCACGATCATTGCGCTATCGCGTGTTGAAGGCTCTATTCAACTTTTAAGCTCTCCACTGGGTAAGATTGCAAGTTTAATCTTAACCGTAGCATGCTATCTTGCTGTTGGACCACTTTTCGCGACACCTCGGACAGCTACAGTTTCTTTTGAAATTGGTTTTTCGAGTTATTTTGGAACGTCTTCATCGACCTTGTTGATCTACAGTGCAATTTACTTTGCATTTGTAACGTTAATCGCACTTTATCCGAATAAAATTTTGGATACTGTCGGCTATGTTTTATCTCCACTCAAAATTCTCTCTTTGATCATTTTAGGTGGTAGTGCCTTTTTAGTTTCTGCAGATTATATCCCTGCACCTATTGGAAACTATATCAATAGTCCTGTTTCAGAAGGTTTTGTTAATGGTTATTTAACCATGGACACTTTAGGGGCTTTAGTATTTGGTATTGTCATTATTAATGCGATACGTTCACGTGGTGTAACTGATCAAAAGTTAATTACCAAATATGCAGTGATCGCAAGTTTAATTTCAGGTATTGGCCTTACACTGGTTTACATTAGCCTATTTAAGCTTGGACTGGGTAGTCACGAAGCTGCACCTAACGCTGCAAATGGTGCCATTATTCTCCATGGCTATGTTCAGCATGCCTTTGGTGACTTTGGCTCATATTTTCTAGGGGCGATGATTTTTATTGCATGCATGGTTACGGCAATTGGTTTGACTTGTGCATGTGCAGAATATTTCTCACAAATCACGAAGATTACTTACAAAAAATGGGTTTTCATTCTTGTTGGTTTCTCATTTGTCATTTCCAACTTAGGTTTAACCAAGTTAATCGCCTTCTCTGTACCTGTATTAAGTGCAATCTACCCACCAGCGATTGTGGTGATCATGATGGGATTTATGTGGAAGTTCTTTAATTCCGCTCCACGCGTCATTGCGCCTGTTACGGCGGTTGCTTTCATATTCGGTATTATTGATGGACTTAAGGTTGCAGAATTAGATCATTTCTTGCCAGCATTTATGAACAATCTACCATTGGCTGAACAAAATTTAGCATGGTTGATTCCTTCTTTAGTTGTATTTGTCATTGTCTACATACTGGATAGACTGAAGAAGTAAATTCAGGTGATTTATCAATAAATATTGTTTTACCCAAGCCGTATTTGTTCTCTAATCAATAATTGTCTCGTTTATCCAACAGACTATTATTGCTTACCCACCTTAACTTTGACCTCATCAGTCTGATTTGGAATGACTTTTGCTACTATTTATTTGTTTTGCAAGATGCTAAAAAGTAAATAGATTAAAGAATTACAAGAAACTCTATTCATCTCATCACGATTTATCGAAATAATTCTAGCACTTAGCTCACGTAGTATCTTAATTTCAAATATTTCGACTTTTGTCATATTAATGTCATAATTTATTTACATAATAGAGTGTTAAAAACTTGCTTTATTCTTCAATCCCCTGTACAAGTATGTAAACAAAGTCGACTAAATCATTCAGATTTGTCATGAATTATCAGGAGGGATGGAGATGTTATCATTACATTTCAACAAGCAAGTCTTCATTAATACTCTTAAAGCAAACAACAATGCTGTCGTTTTTTTAAGCACAATGTTTGCTCTCATGCTGACACTTGTTGTGCAAGGTACAATTCAAGGCACGTTGAAGCTTGAATATTTTGCTTATGCACTTGCTGCGACGCTAGCATTTTACGTGTGGGCCTTTATTGACACGAAATATCGTACTCAAAAGCTTTCTGATCAAGAAGCACATTTAGACTAAGAGATGGATGCCAAAGCATCCATCTTAAAGTCAATGTCATCATTTAAAGCACTCTATCAAAATAACAAGTTTTTCAATTCTGCTCTACTTATTAGAATAACCCAACATATAAACCATAAAGCAAACCTAAGGTCGCCCCAACCTCACCTACGACCAATAGTACCATCGCACCTCTCATGAGCAATTTTGGTAATTCAATACGCCCTAATTGATGTGGTTCTTTGAACTGATTTGTCGTATCTTTCAATAAGCCATGCAAAATATAACTTAAAATTGAAAATGCAAAAAAGAAAATATTAATCAAAATAAAGAGCAAATTTGTCGATTCATTCAACGCTGAAAAATATGCCATAACCGCTAGAATTAACGTTGCAGGTGCATATAACAAACTACTCCTATGCGCAATATCAACATAATAATGTGCTCGAGCTTGTTTAGATAAGCTGATTTGCACATACTTCCATACACCAGTAAGCATACCGGTCAATAAAAAAATACCACTAAAAAAAATAGCAAGTCTTACCGATAATTCCATTTGGTCGATCATGATCTGACATTCCTTCGCTATAAAACAGATTGCAATATGTTTAGCATCTTATCTCATATTTCATACTACGACTTCGCTAACTCCATACCTTATATAGAAATTTAAGCAAAAAAAAGCTCCAATAAGGAGCTTTTTTATTAGAGTTTAAAGCGTGATTTTAACGGTTTTAATTCGATTATCTTCCATTTCTAGAATTTCGAAATTAACCCCTTGGTGTTCAATCAACATACCAACTTCAACCGCCCCACTCGTTTTATCTAAAATCAGTCCTGCAACACTAAAGTAACCTGAGTCTTCTTGCACCAGATCTAAATCTAATATATCGAGCGCCAGCTCTAATTGATATAAATCTAACATACCAGACGCCTTCCAAGTGGTATCATCGATTTTAACCAATTCAAGCTGTTCATCAGCATCTGGGAATTCACCAGCAATTGCTTCAAAAACATCTAATGGTGAGATTAAGCCTTGAATATTGCCATATTCATTTGTAACAAGTACCAATGAACCTTTAGAAGTTCTTAATGTATTAATTGCATCAATCACTTTCATTTTTTCATAAATGAAAATAGGACGGACACGTTTCATCAAATCTTTTAGTTGATCTGGATCATCTAATGCATCAATCAATTCTTTTGCACGTACAATCGTGATGACTTTATCCAATTGTCCACGACAAACTGGGAAAAGACTATGAGGTACAGCTAATACCTGTTCACGAATTGCTTCGGCATCGTCCTCAATATTAACCCAAGAAATTTGATTTCGAGGTGTCATAATTGAAGCAACTGAACGTTCAGCAAGTGATAGCACACCACCAACCATATAACGCTCTTCATCACCAAAAGCTTGTTGAATTTCTTCAACTTCTTTGGATGTTGCAATATCGGCATCCAATTTACTGCCCATCAATTTCAAAATTGAATCTGCAGTTCGATGACGTAACGGGATCTTCGCTTGATTTTTTTCAAGATTACGATTCGAAAATTGATTGAATGCTTCAATTAGAATTGCAACACCAATACCTGAATAAATATAACCTTTAGGGATATGGAATCCAAAACCTTCAGCGATTAGACTTACACCGATCAATAACAAGAAACTTAAACAAAGGATAACCACCGTAGGATGACGGTTAACAAACGTAGTTAACGGTTTTGATGCAATTAACATGACAACCATAGCCACAATCATCGCAGCCATCATCACGTAAATATTATCCACCATACCAATCGCAGTGATCACTGAGTCGAGTGAAAATACCGCATCAAGCACGACGATCTGAGCCACAACTGCAGCAAAACCAGCGTATACGACATTGTTATTCGTTTTAATCTCGGGTTTACCCTCCATTTTTTCATGGAGTTCATTGACAGCCTTATACACAAGGAATAGACCACCAAACAGTAATATCAAATCCCGACCTGAGAATGTTTTTCCAAAAATTTCAATCAATGGTTGAGTTAAAGTCACTAACCACGAGATCGCAAAAAGTAGACCTAGACGCATTAATAATGCGAGGGATAAACCGATTACACGGGCTTTATCACGTTGTTCTGGAGGAAGTTTTTCTGCAAGTATCGCAATAAATACTAAGTTATCAATACCTAAAACGATTTCAAGAATGATAAGGGTAATTAACCCTATCCAAATGCCAGGATCCAATAAAAATTCCATATTAGATCTCCTGGTTCTTATTATTTAAGATAATGTAAGAAGCTAAATTAGGCCAACACGGCGACGGGTCCATATATAAAGTTACCTTTTCAGAAATGATGAAACTATTATGCATAAGAATTTTATTTTGTAATTACTTTTTTTATGTTTAAAACAATTTTTTATGTAAATTTAGATCATATCTTTAGTCGTAATTGCCATCCTTGAATAGTCTTTGACATTTTCGACACAAAAAAAAATATCAGTGCCAAGTTATAGTTCCTATATTTTTCAATAGAATTTGGTCAGCGTGGAATTGACATAAAGATATAATCATGAAGATCAGAATAGCTGTATTTTTCGAATCTTCTGTTTTGATACACATAAAGATATTTACAGATCATTGAAATATGTTTTATAAAACTGAAGTCAATAGGTGTCATACCTTTTGTCTGATTTAAGGTAAGCGCTTGAACATAAGTTGATTATTTGAACATAGTTCTTTTAATATAGGTTATGCTTCATGTAATATTTAAATTAATAAAAACAATTAAGTTACACTGACAAGGACGTAGCGATGTCAAAAAAATATGCAAAATTTTTACCTTCATCTGAAAATTTTGAACTCGAAAATTTTCCATTCTATTGGATCACTCAAGTCCATTCTCAGTATGTACTGAATGTTGACCATGTGCTCAAAAAGTATGGCGTTGATAATTCTCGTCGACGTTTGCTTGTCGCATTGTCTACTAAACCAGATGCAAGTGTTTCAGAACTCTCTGACATGATTGTGTCAAAAATGTCGACGACTACAAAAATCGTTTACCGTTTAAAAGATGAAGGAATGGTTGACACTTACTCGTGTGAAAACGATGCCCGTATTACGCGTGTGGTACTAACACCAAAAGGTTTAGAAATGACAAAAAAAATTAATGACCTGATGAGTGTGGTTCTTGAACAAACATTTGAGGGATTAACCCCACTTCAAATTGAAAAACTAATGGAAAGCTTAAAGCATATTTTCAAAAATTTAGCGCATTAATTTTCCTAAACTTTAGATTAAAGCCCATCATCAAACATATTGAGTTGGGCTGTATTGTTCTGCCGTGGTTTTGGACAATAAAAACATTCAAATTCCCCTACTGGAAAGCCTTCAACAAAGTTCTGAATGTCGGGGGATTTTAAACTCAACCACTGATCTAATTTATGGTGCGGAATAATAATTACTGACCGTTTAACATCTCCAGGCTCATGAAAATCCTTCATCATTTCGTGATGAATAGCATCCATGGTAATCATCGTTGCTGAACGATAAATAATTTGATCAATTTTCGTGATTTCATACAACGCTGCGATATAAAATGCCTGACCATCTTTTCTTCTCACACCCCATCGTTGCGGTCGTCCATTAATATATTTTGCTTCATAAAACTCAGTGACTGGAATTACACCAAATTTACATTTTTCAAATGCTTCTTGAAAACTTCTTTTTTCGCTTAATGTTTCATTGCGTGCATTATAGGTTTTCTTCGCTATTTCTGTATCAGTTGCCCATTTTGGTATAAAACCAAAATTAACTAACCTCCACTCGTAGCTATGATCAGATTTAAATAATAACGGGGTTTCGTAGATTGGATAAACCTCTTCCACATATTCAAATGAAATATGTGGAAGTTCTAATGCTTGGATTTGATGCGCTTGTATTGGCTTAAAGTTGGCACACATAGCATAATTTTCAATACTATAAAAAACTTAGGCTATTATAGCCGATCCAATTCAGTTCATTATGATGATATTGGTACTGTCATCCAGTGTGTACGCGTGAATTCATCCATAATCCAATGCCCATTAAAGCGCCCTAATCCAGAGTTCTTTTCTCCACCGAATGGTGCATTAGCATGGTCCGCGACACTTATATCATTAATATGTGTCATTCCAATATCGAGTTTTGAAGCGATTTCTACTCCGCGCTCAATATCAGATGTACATACAGCACCAGATAAACCAAACGGTGTGTCATTGGCGATTTTTATTGCATGTGCTTCATCATCTGCTCTGATGATCGGCAGAATTGGTCCGAAGCTTTCCTCTTGAGCAATTGCATATGTCGGCAATACATCGATAAACACATGAGGTGAAACCAAATTATTCTCAATACCCCCAGCATAGACCAACTTAGCACCTTCTATTTGAGCCTGATCAATGATTCGTTGATGCTGTTTCACTTGTGTATTATTAATAATAGGTCCTATAAGCGTCTCATCAAGATTAGGATCACCCACAGGAATATCTTTGACTTTGTTTAAAAGCTTTTCAACATATTCATTGTGAATCGATTGATCTACGATGACACGATTAGTGCTCATACAGATTTGACCTTGGTGAAGGAAGCGCCCCTTGATCGTCAAATCGACTGCCAAATCTAAATCTGCATCTTTAAGAATTAATAATGGCGCATTCCCCCCAAGCTCTAAAGCAAGTCGTTTGATTCTAGAGCTGGCCATCGCTTTAGCACCAACATTTTGTCCTACTTCTGTAGAGCCAGTGAATGAAATCATCTTCGGGATAGGATGCTCGACAAAATAATCCCCTATTTCACTACCACTACCCACAATGACATTCAGTACACCAGCGGGCACACCCGCCTCTTCAAACAATTTCCCTAATAATGTTCCACCTGTAACAGGTGTGTCACTCGCAGGTTTTAGTACCACTGTATTTCCACATGCGATTGCGCAAACAACCGATCGCATTGACAAATGAAATGGAAAATTCCAAGGGCTAATGACAGCAATAACACCCAACGCTTTGCGTTGATAAAAACTTTTTCTCGCAGGATCTTTACTTTCTAGCTGAACAGTTTGGATTTGATCAGGAAAAGTGAATGATTCTGAGATAATACCAAGCGCAGCACCTACTTCAATATTTGCCTTGAGACGCGTACTTCCAGACTCGGTAATCAGCCAATCTATAATTTCGTCTTTACGTAATTGTATGATGTCATGCAGCTTCTGAATGATTTTCTTGCGATCTATAGCAGAGGTAATTAAGCCAAGATCAAATGCTTGTTGTGCTGCAGAAAAAGCGAGATCAACATCAGACTGATTCGCCGCTTGAATTTGGTGTATTTCTTTTAAATCAAATGGATTAAAATTTTGTATGACACGCTCTGAAGAGCCTTTTAACCAAGAACCGTTAATATACTGTTGATTTAAATTTGAATATCGCGTCATTTTATGTCCCTCTACATGCCACTTTTTACCCAATGGTCAACTATTTTACACAATCGTAAAAAAAGCCTCCGGAGAGGCTTTTTTATTTTAATTAGTCACCAGTATAACCTTTAAGCTTCAAGCGGTAAGCATGAAGTAATGGTTCTGTATAACCTGATGGTTGTTCAGCACCTTTAAACACTAAATCATATGCTGCTTGGTAAGCATAACCGTCAAACCCAGGCGCCATTGGTGTGTACGCTGGATCGTTCGCATTTTGCTCATCTACAATTTTAGCCATACGTTGCATTACTTCTTCAACTTGCTCTTTAGTCACGATACCGTGACGTAACCAGTTAGCAACGTGTTGAGATGAAATACGTAAAGTTGCACGGTCTTCCATCAAACCAACGTTGTTGATGTCTGGAACTTTAGAACAACCAACACCCAAATCAACCCAACGAACAACATAACCAAGAATACCCTGAAGGTTATTTTCTAACTCTTTGGTTTTCTCTTCATCAGTCCAATTCGTATCAGTCGCTAATGGTGGAGTTAATAAATCATCTAAAGGTAATGCTTCAGTTTTTAACAACTCTTGTTGACGCGCTGAAACATTACATTGGTGATAGTGAATCGCATGAATTACAGCACCAGATGGTGATGGAACCCAAGCACAGCTCGCACCAGCTTCAGGATGCTCAATTTTGGTTTTATACATATCTAAAAGCATATCTGGTTTAGGCCACATGCCTTTACCAATTTGTGCTTTGCCACGTAAGCCTGCTTGTAAACCAACCATCACGTTACGGTTTTCATATGCAGGGAACCAAATTTGAGATTTAACTTCACCCTTACGAACGAATGGACCTGCTTCCATAAAGGTATGGATTTCGTCACCTGTACGGTCCATGAATCCTGTGTTAATGAAGATGGTACGATCTTTCGCTTGAGCAATACAGTTTTTCAAGTTTACAGAAGTACGGCGCTCTTCATCCATGATCCCGATTTTAAGCGTTTTTGCTGGCAAACCTAGAGCTTGTTCTGCACGCTCAAATAGTTCAACTGCAAATGCAACTTCTTCAGGGCCATGCATCTTAGGTTTAACGATATACATAGAACCTTTACGAGAGTTCTTGATTTCATTTTGACCTTTGATGTCAGCAAACGTTAATAACGGTGTGATCAATGCATCCATGATACCTTCATAGATTTCTTGACCATCCACTAGGATCGCCGGGTTCGTCATCAAATGACCAACGTTACGAAGAAGCATCAATGAACGACCGTGTAAAGTTGTTTCGCCACCGATCAGATTTTTGTGGGTACGGTCTTTGTTTAAAGCACGAGTAATGGTTTTACCATTTTTCTCGATTTTCTCTTCCAAAGTACCCTTCATCAAACCTAACCAGTTACGGTAGCCTTCAACTTTTTCTTCAGCATCAACCGCAGCAATTGAGTCTTCCAAATCTTGGATCGTTGTTACCGCAGATTCTAAAACAAGATCTTTTACGCCAGCAGCATCCGTTTGACCAATTGGGCTTGTCGCATCGATTTCAATGATGACATGCAAACCATTATTTAATAAAACGATTTCTGTCGGCGCAGACTCTTCACCATTAAAACCTACAAATTGAGCTTCTTTAGCCAAATTCGTTGTGCTGCCATCTTTAAGCGTTACCACTAATTTTTTTGCTTCAACAGCGTATTTCGTAGCATCCGCATGTGATCCATTTGCTAAAGGGAAAGTTTCATTTAAGAAATTTTTAGCAAAAGCGATAACTTTTTCGCCACGAACAGGGTTATACCCCTTACCTTTTTCCGCACCGCCTTCTTCCGAGATGACATCGAAACCATACAATGCGTCATATAAAGAGCCCCAACGAGCATTTGCAGCGTTCAAGCAGTAACGTGCATTACGTACAGGCACAACCAATTGTGCACCCGCCAATAGTGCGATTTCTTCATCTACATTTTCAGTTGTAATTTGAAAATCTTCTACTTCTGGTAATAAGTAGCCAATTTCTGTCAGGAAAGCTTTGTAAGCTCCTAATTCAAATTTATTATTGCGGTGCCATTCATCAATTTTCGCTTGAATGTCATCACGCTTAGCCAAGAGTGCTTTATTTTTTGGGCTAAGATCAACAACGACTTGTTCAAAGTTTTTCCAGTAAGTTTCACTGTCTAAACCAGAACCTGGTAGTGCTTCATTTTCGATGAAATCGTAGAGTTCTTTAGCAATCGCTAACTTGCCTTTCTGAATACGTGCAGTCATTGTCTTTCCTGATATTGCTACTTTTTATACAAGAGAATCTAGTATACCCATTTATAAATTGCTGAATAGTAATATCACATTGCTAAATAGTGATCATTTATTATAGACACCAATCAGATGAGACTTTTGATCTATTACTTATTGAGTCGTTTTAATTCAACAATCTAATTACAGTGTATAAAGTTTTATAAAGGTAGAAATTAGACTTAAGTGCCAATTTCCATCAAATCTGATTTAATTTAAACCAATATGTCTATTTTCTCTACGCTTTTAAGCGACGATTTCAAATTTATTCCACTCCAAATAAAAAAACCCAAACATCATCTGTTTGGGTTCGTTTTTGAATTTTCACATTTATTCTGCAGGCATATCAATTTGTCGATGCGCAGATTGTAAATAGTCATCTGATTGCATTTCGAGTAAGCGTGAACGTGTGCGTTCGATTTCAAACGCTAATTTTTCGCCACTATATATATCAATGATACTGGCATGTGAGGTTAGTAATAATTTAACACCACGATCATAGAACTCATCGACTAAATAAATGAATCGGCGTGTTCCTTCTGATAAATAATCATTCAGATCGGGAACATTACTGACTAGGACAGTGTTATAAGTGTTCGCAATTTCGATAAAGTCCGCAGGACTTCGTGGCTTCATACAGAGTTCAGAAAACTCACACCATAATACATCTTCAGTATGACCAATTGTATCGACATTACGTCCATTAATGATGATCGGTTCTTCACTCACATTTTGAGCACTGGTTAATGCTGAAAAACGTTGTGCCATCCATACCTGATTATCATGGCTTAAAGGTGATTTGAACAACTGCGCTTGTTTCAGTACACGCAAACGATAGTCAACACCTGCATCCACATTCAAAATGACACAATTCTTTTTTACCATTTCAATCGTTGGAATAAAGCGGTCGCGATGAATACCGTTCTTGTATAAACCATCTGGTGCAATGTTTGATGTCGCAACAAGTGTAATTCCACGAACAAATAGCTTTTGGAATAAATCACTTAAAATCATCGCATCCGTGACATTTGATACAAAGAATTCATCAAAACAGATCACAACCGCATCTTTGTAAATTTGATCAGCAACGATGTCGAGTGGATTTTGCTGTCCTGAATTTTTATTTAACTCTTTATGCACATATTGCATAAAATGATGGAAATGCATACGCGTCTTACGACGGAATGGTATCGCATCATAAAACTGGTCCATCAACCAAGTTTTTCCACGCCCAACACCACCCCACATATAAACACCCTTCGGGGCTGTTTGACGGCGAAAACGTCGAAACGCTTTTTTAGAAGCTTTATATCGTAAGATCAGTTCTTCCCAAACACGATTAAGTTCATGTACAGCTTGAGCTTGAGCATCATCAGGCATAAATTGTCCTGACGAAATTGCGTGAGCATAACGTTCTGCAGGTGATTGCGGAGTGTGACTTAAACTATTTTGCGAAGAATGAGAATGGAACATAGATATTGATTACTTTTTTAGGCCGTCGGAAGTATAACGAATATTTAAAAAAATGATAAATAACACTTTGGCATATACCATTTGAGCATACATGCTGAGGTTATTTCCCATACTGTCGTGGACTTTGTCCAAACCATCTTTTAAAAGCATGGTTAAATGCTGCAGGTTCTGAATATCCAAGCATTTCAGCTATTACTTCGATTGAATACTCTTTGTACTCAATTAATCGAAGCGCTTTCTCTCGAATGAGTTGCTCCCGTATTTGCTTATAGCTTGTATCCAGTTGGTTAAGCTGATGTCGCAAAGTACGCTCTGGAATATTCAAAGCTTGAGCAGTTTCTGCCATTGTTGGAATCTGCCCCGTTTGTAAATCCAAATAATCGTGAATTCTTTGAATCAACTGGTGTTGATTCAATTGTTGCGCATTCAATCTTTCGATCTCAGCATTACATCTTTGTTGGTGGACATTAAATGTGATTTGATCAGCTGAAGGCAACTTCAATTCTAAAATTTCTGCATCAAAAATCAGTCGAAATTTATCATGTTCAAACCGAACTTGCGCACCGAAATAATTCAAATACTTGTTCAAAAAAATAGATTCTTTCGGTCGTGAAAACGGCAATTCAATCTGCACTTCAGGAAAAGGCAATCCTATCATTTTGTAGATATCTTGCACGAATTTAACCGTACCTGAAATTTCACATTGAGCCCTGAACTCATCAACTTCACTTTGTAAATTGAGAGGCTCATAACATAAAGCCGCATAGACACTCGTCTGCTCTAATGTAAGTCTACCCGATAAATGGGTAAGCGCTTGATAGCGTATTCCATTTGTGAGAGCCGCACCGACATTCGGGCTTGTGACCAATAGCATGAGAAGCGGACCATAGCCTGCGAGCGCATAATGTTGACCGACATCTAAACCGAGCAGCGGGTTAACCCCTTTAGCAATAATTCTTTGAATGATTTGTTCTAATTCAGGTTGAATCGTTGAACTCGGATCTAAGGCATCCGCCTTTAAACCGACAGCTTCCAATCTTTCGTCCACATTTATTCCGACTTGTCGCATACCCTGTATGAGATACAACAAACCGAGAATCGACCTTTTCATAAATCAGAATTTTAAAATTAAAGTTGCATATGTTTTACCCTAAAAAAAAGGGAAAGAATATTGCCGAAAATATCAATATTAAATGTCAATGAAATCATGTCAGTTTCAATCCAGACTGCTTATGATAGCTTCAAATAATATGAACGAGTATTAAAATGGAAGTTACATCAGATCAGCTAGATACAAATTCAGTCGACTTGACTGAAACGCAATTCATCAAGAAAAATACTAAAATTGCGATTATCGGCGCCGGATTTGGAGGATTAGCCACAGCGATTCAACTTCTTAAACGCGGTATCAAAGATTTTGTTATTCTTGAAAAAGCTACAGATGTAGGTGGTACTTGGCGCGAAAATCAATATCCGGGTGCTGCATGTGATGTGCAGTCTCATATGTATTCGTTATCTTTTGCCCCCAAATCTGATTGGACAAAACGATATGCTGAAGCACCTGAAATTTTCCAATATATTCAAGATCTTATTCAAGAATATGATTTAAAAAAATTTATTCAATTTGATAGCGAAGTCGTTTCGACACGCTTCGATGAGCAAGCTCATACGTGGGAAATATCCATTAAGAATCAAAGTGCTCTACACAGTCAATTCCTTATTTTTGCCTCTGGTCCATTGCATATTCCTCAAATTCCAAAGATTAAAGGAATCGAAAAATTTAAAGGCGAAGTATTCCACTCCTCATCTTGGAATCATGCTTATGACCTGAATGGTAAACGTGTAGCCAGTATCGGCACAGGTGGAAGTGCAATTCAATATATTCCTGAGATTGCACCAAAAACCAAACAGTTATACGTGTTTCAAAGAACGGCTGCATGGGTAATACCGCGCGATGAACGAGCTTATAATGCTTTAGACAAAAAACTATTTGCCCAATACGACTGGTTTAGAAAATTGCATCGAGCACGCTTATATTGGTCTAACGAATCACGCGTAGTTCCGATTGTAAAACCTCAAATGATGCGACTGGGTCAAAAACTTGCAGAAGCTTTCATTCGCTTCCAAGTCAAAGATAAAGAAATAGCAAAAAAACTGACACCAGATTACACCATGGGGTGTAAAAGAATCTTGGTATCAAATCGATATTTCCCAACATTTAATCGCAAGAATGTAGAGCTCGTGACGGACAGCATTCAAGAAATTACTGAAAATGCGATTGTTACCAAAGATGGTCAAGTTCGAGAAATAGATTGCTTAATTTACGGTACTGGTTTTATTACTGATCCACGAATTTATTTAAAAGATTTTAAATGTTATGGCGAAAATGGTATTGAGTTGAAAGAAGCATGGAAAGAGGGTGCTGAAAGCTACTATGGAATTTCTACCAAAGGATTTCCAAATCTCTTTCAACTTTTAGGCCCGAATACTGTTTTAGGTCATAACTCTGTAATTTTTATGATCGAATCTCAAGTGAATTATATTCTGCAATTGATTGAAGCTGTCGAAAAATCCAAGACTAAAGCAATTGTGGTCAAAGATGTAGTCCAAGAAGAATTCAACCGTAAAATCCAAAAAAAATTTGCAGGCACAGTTTGGCAATCTGGCTGTGTGAGTTGGTATCAGCAAGAAGGCGGAAAGAATTTTTCACTTTGGCCGAGTTATACATGGAAGTATTGGCTAGAAACCAAAAATGCAAATCTAGCCGATTATCGTTTCTTAAATTAAATGAATAAAAAAAATCAGCTCAATTGAGCTGATTTTTTTTACTGAGCCAGCGCTTTTTGAATATCATCTTCAATGCTTTCTGGTTTAGTTGTAGGTGCATATCGATTAAGCACTTTGCCATCTTTTCCAATCAAAAATTTGGTAAAGTTCCACTTAATTCCACTTCCTAAAATGCCTTTGCTGTTGTTGGTGAGATACCGAAAAATCACATGGGCTTCAGGACCTTTTACATCCACTTTAGCGAACATCGGAAAGGATACACCGTAATTTCTCTGGCAAAAACTACCAATTTCTTCGTGCGTACCCGGATCTTGCCCACCAAATTGATTACACGGAAATCCTAATACCTCAAAACCTTGATCTTTATACTTTTCATACAGCGCTTCCAACCCTGCAAATTGTGGCGTAAATCCACATTTGCTGGCTGTGTTGACTATCAATAGCACTTTACCTTCATAGTCCGAAAATTGCTTATTTTCCCCTTCTAGCAATTCTGCCTCAAATTGATAAATATTGGTCATGGATAGGTTTCCTCATCATTTTTTTCTTGGGTTTTTAATTCTAATGAAGCTGAGTTTACACAATAACGAAGACCTGTAGGTTCAGGTCCATCCTCAAAAACATGACCTAGATGTGCGTCACAATGATGACAAACAATCTCAGTACGAATCATGCCATGTGAGTGATCATCATGTTCTTCAATGACTGTTTGGTTGATTGGACGATAAAAACTAGGCCATCCACAACCACTGTCATATTTGGTTTCTGAAGTAAATAAAGGTTCGCCACAGCAACGACAAACATAAGTTCCTTCTTGTTTGGTATTCCAATATCGCCCTGTGAAAGCAGGCTCAGTTCCCTTTTGACGGGTAATGCGATACTCCTCTGGTGATAACTCTCTTTGCCATTCTCGGTCTGTTTTATTGAGTTTTCCCATGATTAACTCCTTTAAATCTTTGACATTCAATGTCATGCTTCAGTACCTTCATATTTACGCTAGAGCTTGAAAAATTTCTAGCTAAATTTCTACATAGATTGTGATATTTAGTAATCTATTTTTATTCACTCAAAAATAATTGGATGGGAATATGTCCGTTTTAGGTAACACTACTCCACGCGAAATTAAGAAATCGTCTAAGCTCGAGCATGTATGCTATGACATTCGTGGACCTGTGTTACGCGCCGCCAACGAAATGGAAGAAGCCGGACATAAGATAATTAAACTCAATATCGGCAACCCAGCGCCCTTCGGTTTTGAAGCACCTCAAGAAATTATCAATGATGTTGCGTTGAACTTACCAAATGCAATTGGCTATACAGACTCAAAAGGGATTTTCCCTGCCCGCAAAGCGGTTTGTCAGTACTATCAACAAAAAGGTATTTTCAATATGCATGTCAATGACGTTTATATTGGGAATGGTGTTTCTGAGCTGATTGTAATGGCTATGCAAGGCCTGTTAGATGACGGCGATGAAATGCTGGTGCCAATGCCAGATTATCCATTATGGACTGCTGCCGTTAATCTTTCTGGTGGTACTGCAATCCATTATAAATGTGATGAAGAAAACAATTGGTATCCTGATATTCAGGATATGGAAAACAAAATTACGCCTAATACTCGTGGGATCGTGATTATCAATCCGAACAACCCAACGGGTGCTGTTTATCCACGTCATGTCTTAGAAAAAATTGTCGCTCTTGCAAAAAAATATGACCTGATTTTATTTGCTGATGAGATCTACGATAAGATCGTTTACGATGGAATCGAACATGTATCGGTCGCTGCCCTTGCGGGTAATCAACTGTGTATTTCATTTAACGGATTATCTAAATCCTATCGAATTGCTGGATACCGTTCAGGCTGGATGGCAATTACGGGTGATAAGACACGTGCAGCAGATTATATTGAAGGTCTAGACATGCTCGCGTCAATGCGCCTGTGTGCTAACCATCAAGCTCAATATGCTATTCAAACTGCATTGGGTGGCTACCAGTCTATCAACGATTTAATTCGTCCAGGTGGTCGTTTGTATGAGCAACGCAATATTGCTTGGCAAATGTTGAATGAAATCCCAGGTGTAAGCTGTATTAAACCTGAAGGTGCAATGTATTGTTTCCCTAAACTTGATCCTGAAATTTATCCGATTCAGGATGATGAACAGTTTATGCTTGACTTCCTCAAAGCAGAAAAAGTGTTATTGGTTCAAGGTACAGGATTCAACTGGCCTACCCCTGATCATTTCCGTGTGGTGTTCTTACCTGCTGAAAATGAACTTCGTGAAGCGATTAACCGTCTAGGAAGATTCTTGGCGAAAATGCGTTAATTCAGTCGTTTTATGTGAATGATGTATTTAAAACCCCCAGATTTCAATGTGGGGGTTTTATATTTAATATTTTGATTATTTCATGATATTAATTTCATTTTGATTATATACAAGCACCCTTCTTTTCCTTTATCGTGATTAAGCATTATCCATGCACAATACTATAAAAAACATTTAGGAAAAAAGATGAAAAAGACGCTAACCGCACTGACTCTATCGATTGGCTTGTTATTACCCCTAACGAGCTTTGCTAAAAATAACGTTGTCGTCGTTGCAACTGGGGGAACGATTGCGGGTGCTGGTGCAAGCTCAACCAACAGCGCCACTTACACTGCCGCAAAAGTTCCAGTGGATGACTTACTGAATGCCGTTCCTCAAATTAAAGATTTAGCCAATGTGAGCGGCGTACAAGCAATGCAGGTTGCTTCTGAAAGCATTACAGACAAAGAATTACTTTCCCTTGCCCGCCAAGTCAATGATTTGGTTAAAAAGTCAGATGTAAATGGCGTTGTCATTACACATGGCACAGATACTTTAGAAGAAACCGCTTTTTTTCTTAATCTAGTCGTACAAACGGAAAAACCTATTGTTGTTGTCGGCTCAATGCGCCCATCGACGGCTTTATCTGCGGATGGCCCACTAAATTTATATAGTGCAGTTGCTCTGGCAGCAGACCCGAGTGCAAAAAATAAGGGGGTGTTCGTCCTTATGAACGATAGTATTTTTGCAGCTCGAGATGTGACTAAAGGCATTAATATTCATACTAATGCCTTTGTAAGCCAATGGGGAGCTTTAGGGACGTTGGTAGAATCTAAACCTTATTGGTTCCGAAGTTCTGTTAAGCGATTTAATCAGCGGTCAGAATTTAATATCGAGAATATTAAGGGTGATACACTCCCATTAGTTCAAATTGTCTATGGCTCTGGCAACATGATTCCTGATGCTTATCAAGCGTATGCCAAGGCTGGGGTTAAAGCCATTGTCCATGCAGGTACAGGAAACGGCTCAGTCGCGAAAAATATTGTTCCCACGCTGAATCAACTTCAGCAAAGTGGTATACAAATTGTACGTTCTTCACGAGTGCCACATGGATTCGTTCTCCGTAATGCCGAACAGCCAGATGACAAATATGGTTGGGTAGTTGCACATGACTTCAACCCTCAAAAAGCTAAAATTTTAACCGCGCTTGCTTTAACCAAAACCAAAGATGCAAAAGAAATACAACGCATGTTCTGGGAATATTAAGCCCAATTTTCATGTTATAAAAAAGTGCCGAATGGCACTTTTTTTGATTGATATAAAATCGCCTTTATTCAAATCGAAGATAATTTGTGCGAATCATATAAAATATCGTGGATTCTCAGCTCTAAATCACTTTGCATGATAAAATACGCTCTGCTCTTGTAAAGGACTCATCTATGCAGTTTGTTCATCTCGGTGTTCATACAGAATTTTCTATTACTGAATCAATCGTACGTATACCTGATCTAATGAAGTCTGCTGTACAGGATTCTATGCCTGCACTCGCGATGACAGATTTATCGAACTTACATGCAGCAGTGAAGTTTTATACCTCGTGTCTTAAAAAAGGGATTAAACCTATTTTAGGAAGTGTGATTCGTTTGAATGATGAATCACATCGTATGACTTTACTGGCGATGAATAATGAGGGTTGGCGTAGTTTAACTGAAGTAGTATCGCGCGGCTTTATTGAAGGACAACAACTCAGTATCCCGTGTGTAAAAAAAGAATGGGTGTTAGAACAAGCGCCGGGCATGATTGCACTTTTAGGGATTAAAAGTGATGTTGGAGAAATGCTGTGTTCAAGTAGCCCTGAAAAAGCTGAACCCTTACTTGAAGCTTGGATCGAAAAATTTGGCAATCGTGTCTATTTAGCACTCACGCGCACCAATCGCCCACAAGAAGAAGATTTTATTATTGAAGCTGTTAAATTAGCCGCAAAATATCAAATCGGTGTTGTCGCTCATAATGATGTTCATTTTATTAGAGAAGAAGACTTTGAAGCCCATGAAGCGCGCGTCTGCATCGCAGATGGCTATGTTTTAGGTGATAATCGTCGTCCACGTACTTACAGCCCTGAGCAATATTTCAAAACAACAGCGCAAATGGTGGAGTTATTTGCTGATATCCCCAGTGCTATTCAAAATACAGTTGAAATTGCTAAACGCTGTAATGTGACACTTCGCTTAGGTAAATACTTTTTACCTGACTATCCAATTCCTGAAGGTCATACAATTGATACCTTCTTTGCCCATTTGTCTAAAGAAGGATTAGAAGAACGTCTTAATCACCTTTATCCTGTGGAGAAACGTGGAGAAGACTGGCCTGAAATTCGCAAAGAATATGACGACCGATTAGATTTCGAAATCAAGATCATTAACTCGATGGGATTCCCAGGTTACTTCTTGATTGTCATGGACTTCATTCAGTGGTCCAAGAATAATGGCGTACCTGTAGGCCCGGGCCGTGGTTCAGGTGCAGGCTCATTAGTTGCATACAGTTTAAAAATTACAGATTTAGATCCACTACCATACGGACTTCTTTTCGAACGTTTCTTAAACCCTGAACGTGTTTCGATGCCAGACTTTGACGTGGATTTTTGTATCGCAGGTCGTGATCGTGTAATTGATTATGTAGCACGAACTTATGGGCGTGACGCTGTATCTCAAATTGCAACCTTTGGTACGATGGCAGCGAAAGGTGCAATTCGAGATGTTGCACGAGTTTTAGGTAAGTCTTACGGCTTAGCAGATCGTATTTCTAAAATGATCCCGACTAAACCTTTGGGTTTAAGTTTAGAAGAATCTTTAGAAGCCGAACCACAACTTAAAGATATTGTAACCAACCCATCCAACCCAGATTATGAAGATGCATCAGAAATCTGGGAAATGGCGCTTAAACTTGAAGGAATAACGCGTAACACTGGTAAGCACGCAGGTGGTGTTGTAATCGCACCGACCAAGATTACGGACTTCTCAGCTGTACTGTGTGACGAAGATGGTACCGGTCGTGTCGCTCAATTTGATAAAGACGATGTTGAGGCGGCAGGACTTGTTAAATTTGACTTCTTGGGATTGCGAAATCTTACTGTAATTGAAGATGCTATTCAGCACATTAACCAACGATTGAAGTTTGATATACCTCTAAAGATTGAGAATATTCCGCTAAATGACAAAGCTGCATATTCTATATTTGCCGAAGCAAATACCACTGCGGTATTCCAATTTGAATCCGTGGGCATGAAAAAAATGCTCAAGGAAGCACGCCCAAGTAAATTTGAAGAAATTATTGCTTTCGTGTCATTGTACCGCCCGGGCCCAATGGATCTAATTCCAGACTTTATTCATCGTATGCATGGTGGAGAGTTCGAATACTTACATCCCCTATTAGAAGGTGTCTTAGAACCTACCTATGGGATTATGGTATATCAAGAACAGGTTATGCAAGCAGCTCAGTATTGTGCCGGATATAGTCTAGGTGGTGCGGACTTACTTCGTCGTGCGATGGGTAAAAAGAAACCTGAAGAGATGGTTAAACAACGCCAAATCTTTATTGAAGGTGCTGCAAAAAAAGATATCGATGAGCAAACGGCGAACCATATCTTCGACTATATGGAAAAATTTGCAGGCTATGGTTTCAACAAATCACATGCTGCAGCCTATGCATTAGTGGCTTATCAGACGGCTTGGTTAAAAGCACACTATCCTTCTGAGTTTATGTCCGCTGTACTGACTTCGGAAATGCAAAACACGGATAGTATCGTATTCTTGATTGATGACTGTCGTAACAATGGTCTCGACGTGTTACCACCTTCCGTCAATATGTCGATTTATCAATTCCATGCAATTGATGAAAAAACCATTGTATATGGTCTAGGTGCAATCAAGGGTGTTGGTGAAGCAGCTATGCAATCCGTCATTGATTCACGTAAGCAACTTGGACCTTATAAAGATTTATTTGATTTCTGCCATCGCATTGATCTGAAGAAAATCAATAAACGTACACTTGAAGCTTTGATTCGCTCAGGTGCATTAGATTGTCTCGGACTTGAACGCGCGACTTTAATGGCTCAATTGCCTGAAGCTGTACAAGCTGCCGAACAAGCTCGTTCAAATCGCGAAACTGGCATTATGGATTTATTTGGTGAAGTTGAAGAAGTTCAACGTAAACCCACTAAACCTGTAAAACCTTGGTCTGATGAAGTCCGTTTAAAAGGTGAAAAAGACACCTTAGGTTTATACTTAACGGGACACCCGATTGATGTGTATCGCCCCGAGTTAAAAGCATTTATTTCTAACAAAATTAATGAGCTGACTCCAACACGTCGTGGCGTGACTACAGTATTTGCCGGCTTGGTTGTGGATGTCGCAAATTTCCCTAACCGCATGATGATCACACTCGATGATGGTACTGCTCGAATTGAAGTCTCAGCAAATCATGAACGCTTCCAACGTTTTAAAGACATTATTGTGAATGAAAGAGTGATCGTGATTGAAGGTGAAATTTATGAACGTGAAGGCTTCGACCGTCCGATGGGACGTCTTACAAAAGCGTTTACATTAAATGAAATTCGTCAAAAACGTGCGAATCACATCCTCATCAAATTACAACCTGAGCATATTCAGCCAAATCTTGGTCAAGAGCTTTCACAGATCATTCAACCATTTTGTGATGTAGATATGTGTCAGCATGTGCCATTACAAGTACAACTCGACTTTCCATATGCAACGGCTGATTTTCATTTACCACCACAATGGAATGTCGCACCACTCGATGACTTATTGTTCAAACTGCGCGACTATTTTGGTAAAGAGGCCTTACATGTGGAGTATCATGTCAAGTCAAAAGCTGCACGTTCCCACGCCGCAGAACCAAAATCAGAACCAGTCATCACATCACATGCCTCTCCACCTGACCAGATCAGTATGGATGAAGCAATGGATCAATACATGACGGAAGTCAGTCAATACTCTTAATTTTGGAAGATTTATGAATTTAATTGATAATGCTGCTGTCTCAGCGCATTTGTCTCATGTGCGTATTGTCATGGTGAATACTACCCTGCCTGCGAATATCGGTAGCGCACTTAGAGCAATGAAAACCATGGGGCTTTCAAAATTGGTTTTAGTTGCACCTAAAACTTATCCTCATCCTGATATTGATGCACTTGCAGCCGGTGCAACCGATTTAATTGATCAAATTCAGATTGTAGAAACGCTTGAAGAAGCCATCGCAGATTGTCATTTAGTCTTTGGTACAAGTGCTCGTAGCCGAACTATTCCATGGCCTTTATTAGATGCTCGACCTGCTGCTGATAAATCGATGCAAGCGGTGATCAAAGAACAACAAGAAATTGCCGTAATATTTGGGCGTGAAGATCGCGGATTAACCAATGAAGAGTTGGCCTTGGCGAATTACCATGTGACCATCCCTGTGAATACAGACTATGGGGTACTCAATGTCGCTCAAGCCATTCAAATTATTTGCTATGAAATGCGAATGGCGACCACGGCTATCATGGAACAAGTTGAAGATCCTCAAGCAGTTATGAAAGTGACTGATGAAGATTCTATGCATTGGGATGAGCCGTTGGTAACACATCAACAGATGGAACAATTTTATCCTCATTTTGAAAAAATGTTGCACGAAATCGAGTTTTTAGACCCAGAAAACCCACGATTATTGCCTTTACGCTTGCGTCGCTTATTCGGACGTATACAATTAGATCGTATGGAGTACCATCTTCTTAGAGGTATTTTCAGTCGTGTTCAGGCATTGAACAATGGCACATGGAAAAAGTCAGATTCTAAAGAGAAATCAAAAGATGCTTAAACAGCTTAAAGAAGATATTCAAGCTGTGTTTGCCCGCGATCCTGCGGCGCGCAACACATTTGAAGTTTTAACCACTTATCCAGGAATTCACGCACTGATTATGCATCGTGTTGCGCATGAGCTTTGGAAAAAAGAGTGTAAAACTTCAGCCCGCATGCTGTCTTCTTTTAGTCGTTTTGCAACTGGTATCGAAATTCACCCAGGTGCCAAAATTGGCAAACGTTTTTTTATTGATCACGGTATGGGTGTGGTCATTGGGGAAACAGCTGAAATTGGTGATGATGTGACGCTCTATCATGGCGTGACATTAGGTGGTACCACTTGGAATAAAGGCAAACGTCACCCAACTTTAGAAGATGGTGTAGTCGTTGGCGCAGGTGCGAAAATTTTAGGACCATTTACCGTGCATAAGAATGCGAAGGTGGGTTCGAATGCTGTGGTCACCAAAGAAGTCCCTGAAGGTGCTACTGCCGTAGGTAACCCAGCGCGATTTATTATTAAAAATCAGCAAAAAGATTTGGACAAAGAATCCGAACGACGCAATTATGCAGAAAGCATCGGTTTTCAGCCTTATGCGACAACCCAAGATCAATCAGATCCTATGTTAGAAGGTATGCGAGTATTATTGGATCGTATACAGCACAATGAAAAGCGCATGAACACTCTATGTCAGCGACTTTCATTACTTGATCCAACATTTAATAACGCTCAAAGTAATGGACAACCATTTAGTGCTGAAGAGTTAAAAATCATTGACGAAGTTCGTCGTGAGTGCGAAGCTCAAACTGCACAATCAAAAGCTTAATGTATAAGTTTGACTAAGTTAGGTGAATCTGAGTTGCATGTTGTTTCGACTTTTCATAGACTCAGATACAACCTGAACTAGAATTTAAAAACATAATATTGGAAGAAAATATGACGATTAAGCCCCTCATTGCCACCATGATCGCTGTTTCATTATTGAGTGCTTGTAGCTCTCCAGCAGTAAAAAAACAATCTAAAACAAACGATCCAATCGTCTTTTCTGAGCCTGATTTAAGTGCGCCATTTTATGCATTAAATCCTTTTAATTATAGCCAACCACCAGTATTCGAGCTTGAACTAAAAAAAGCTGCTGCTGCACCACTTCAAAAACTTGAGGTGACTGATCCAAATAATCCAAACAGAAAGATGATCCTCGACCAAAACAAATTAATCGTACCAACTGTGAATAGTTCACAACGTGCGATGAAATACACGGTTTTAGCGGGTCAAAATGAAATCGATATTACAGAAATTGATGACTTCCTCCAGATGGTTGAAGGTAAAGCACGTCACTATCCTCCTCGCTTTACAGATCGTCAAGAACGTCGCGGTTTTGAAGCTAAATTACGTGAAGTTTCAGCTCAACTAGATACTTTAGCAGCGAAAGATAACGCGTCATTCGATATCCTAATTCGTGCATTTAAAGCAAGTATATTGGGTCGTAACCTCGATCTTGGTTCTGCTTATACCACTAAATCATTAAAATATGCACAACAAATCCTGAAGATCAACAAAGAAGACGCTGAAGCGAACTTCTGGTTTGGTTTCTCTTTGTCTGAAGGTGGTGGTCAAAAAGAAGCTATTCCATATATCGATAAGGCCATCAAAGCGGGTGTTCAAGAAGCTTATCTCGTAGCTGTTAATAACTACCTCGCATTGAGCCAAAAGAAAAATGCAATCACAACTTTAAAAAATTACAAGGTGAAATATCCTGAAGAAACTGAAGTTGCTGACCGCTTGATTCAAGAAATTGAGAAACAAGGTCGTTACAATGTTTGGCAAATTTTAAACAATCCAGCGAAATCATAATCTTATTAAAAAAAATAGACTGATCATTCAGTCTATTTTTTTTAGCACTTATTTTTATCTCCCTAAAAATAACGTATGCTCAGCGTTAATGATTCATGCTGACAGTTGAAAATATGTTTATGATGAACAATAAATACATCGGCGTCCTACTGCTCGCAACACCACTATTTATGACAGGTTGCCAAGTCGTCAGTGTAAAAAATCAAGCGCTTAATGTTTCGATCGCGAATGAACGAGATAGCATATTAACGCGTAAAAAAATGAGTGAAGCGAGTCTTAATGTCCTCTCCATGACAGGCAGTGAGGCTGAAAGTTGTTCTAATGATCCAGATAAATGCGTATCTGATCTAAAAAAAATAAAACAAATTCAAGATGAACAACTTTATTCAACTGCAAGTGAAGCATATTTGACACGGGCATTAACCCTCAGTAATTCTTCTGATTGTAATACCAGTTTAATTAATAAATATCAGTCAGAAGAAAAGCAAAAACTTCATCAAGAAAACTATAGTCAATGTCTTGACCAACAGTTAGCAATGCTTGATAAAAGTATTCGTTATAGTTATGCCTATCTATTCAAGACAAAACGCCAACCAAGCGACCGTATTTTCGATAATAGACAAGTTCAAATACGAGATTTCTACAATCAAGCCTTGGCGAAAATGGTGATGACCTATGGTATGCGCTATACGGGTGAAAAAGTTCCCAAACAAATAAAAATTGGTGAAAGCATTTATACCATCAACTATGACCATTACCCTCAGATTGCTAATCAAAAATTAGATAGCCTGCTTTCAAGCTACAACCTCAATTTTAGTGGCTTGCGTTCGATTAACCGTCGGGATGGTTTCGGTGCGGAATTTGTCGCAACGCTTCCAGCGCCAGAGCGAAATAGCGATTCAGGTAAATATATTGTAGATCCATTAAATCACGCTTATAAAAATGGTCGTAACCCTAATATTCATCCACCACGTTATCTTTCAGTCACGATGACCGCTGAGCCTGCGCGTCAAACTAATGTAGAGGATATTCTGAATGAACCGCATTTCACCCTGAATATTTATGATCCTTATGGATTAGATCAATTAAAAGTAGGTGGAAAAGTTTATCCTTTAGCTGCGAATTACTCTGCACCTTATGGTTTGTGGCTTGCCGAAAATAACTTAGGTGCTGCTGCATATTTGAGTTTGATTGATCGTGACAATACAATCACAATGCCCCATCTCTTTATGCTCGAACCCTATAATCCAAACAAAAAAATTATTGTTTTGGTGCATGGACTTGCAAGCAGTCCAGAAGCTTGGATTGCATTAACCAATGACATTATGGGAGATAATGTTCTAAGAGAGCATTATCAAGTTTGGCAAGTATTTTACTCAACCAATATGCCAATTTTAGAAAGTCGCTTTCAGGTGAATGCGATCATTCAACAAGCATTTAATTCACTTGATCAATCTACGGCGTCAGCTAAAGATGCAGTTCTGATTGGACATAGTATGGGTGGTATTATTTCAAGATTATTGGTGAGCCAAGCTGATTTAACACAACCTGCATTGTCTCAATTAAAAAATTCTCAAATTAGCCGCTTTAAGAATGAACCTTTATTTAAAGCTCGTTTACAAATCAAACCTGTGCCGCAGTTTAATCGTGCTATTTTCTTAGCAGCACCTCATCGAGGTACAGATTATGCTGATCGTTGGTTTACACGAGCTGCGCGTAAAGTGATCAAGTTGCCAGGTGCATTTTTGGGTGCATTTGCTGAATCGCTCTCAGATAAAGATATTAATATTAAACATTTTGTCAAAGACTTAGGTCATGGATTGATTCAAAATGGTCCGAGTGATCTGAGTCACAACTCTCCTTTCACCAAATTAACCTCACCTGTGACGCCAGTTAAAGGGTTTAAATTTCACTCCATCATGGGGAATGTGACTGAGAGTAAAGATCCTACTGTTATGTCAGATGGGATCGTGCCTTATCAGAGTGCGCATCTTAAAGGGGCACAATCTGAGATTATTATCAAAGGTGGTCACTCAATTCAGGAAACGCCTGAAGCTGTTTTGGAATTAAGACGAATCCTAAGACTTCATTTGACAGAGCTTGGAATTGCCAAATAACGATTTCCTTTAGCTTTTATCAGCCGATGTATCAAAGATGCATCGGCTTTTTGTTTTTATAGTCCCAAAGTACAACTTTTGAATCCCACTCATATTTTAACTACCTTCTCCATAAAATATTTGAGAAAAAATGGATAACGATTAGAACAAACTGGATAGCCTGACTCCGTTAATCACTGTTCAATAGATTCAAAGATAAATGAAATCAAGTGATATAAGGAGTTAGACCATGGGATCTCGTAGCAGCATCGAATGGCATGATTTTATTGAAGGATGTATCGATTTTCGACCAGAGGATGGCGTCTATCGTATCGCACGTGACATGTTTACTGAACCAGAACTTTTTGATCTAGAAATGGAAATGATCTTTGAAAAGGTGTGGATCTACGCGTGTCATGAAAGTGAAATTCCAAAACCAAATGACTTTGTCACTGTTCAAATTGGTCGCCAACCGCTCATCATTAACCGTGATGGTCAAGGTAATTTAAATGCAATGGTCAATGCCTGCGAGCACCGTGGTGCTACATTGACCCGAGTTGCTAAAGGTAATCAATCCACATTTACCTGCCCGTTCCATGCTTGGTGTTACAAATCGGATGGTCGCCTCGTAAAAGTTAAAGCTCCTGGTGAGTATTGTGATGACTTTGATAAATCATCACGAGGTCTAAAAAAAGCACGTATTGCAAGTTATAAAGGATTTGTCTTCGTTAGTTTAGATACAACAGCTACAGACACCTTAGAAGATTATTTAGGAGATACACGTGTTTTCCTTGATCTTATGGTTGAACAATCACCTACAGGTGAATTAGAAGTTTTACCGGGTAAATCAGCATATACCTTTGCTGGAAACTGGAAGCTACAAAATGAAAATGGTGTAGATGGCTACCACGTAAGTACTGTTCACTATAACTATGTCTCTACAGTTCAATATCGTCAGCAACTGAATGCACAAAAAGGGACAGGACCAAAGGACACACTTGATTACAGTAAATTAGGTGCTGGTGATGACACAACTGATGATGGTTGGTTCTCATTTAAAAATGGTCATAACGTTTTGTTTAGTGACATGCCTAACCCAACTGTACGTCCTGGTTACGCAACTGTGATGCCATATCTGGTTGAAAAATATGGTCAAAAACGTGCTGAATGGGCAATGCATCGTCTCAGAAACTTGAACTTATACCCAAGCCTTTTCTTTATGGATCAAATCAGTTCGCAACTTCGTATTATTCGTCCAGTTGCGTGGAATAAAACTGAAGTCATTAGCCAGTGTATTGGTGTTAAAGGTGAGTCGGCTGAAGCACGTCGTAACCGTATTCGTCAATTCGAAGATTTCTTCAACGTATCGGGCTTAGGCACACCTGACGATTTAGTCGAATTCCGTGAACAACAGCGTGGTTTCCAAGCTCGTTTAGAACGCTGGAGTGACATTTCGCGCGGTTATCACAAGTGGAATTATGGCGACAGCCCGAATGCTCAAACATTAGGGATCAAACCAGTCATCACGGGTACTGAAATCACTCAAGAAGGTTTATATGTCAATCAACACCAAGTTTGGCGCGATCTCATGTTAAAAGGCTTAAAAAATAAAGCACTTAAACTCACTGAAGATACTTCTGAACCACACGAATGCCCTGCATCACAAGCGACAACTGAGGAGGCTTAATCATGACACAAGCTCTTGTACATCAAGTTTCTCAATTTTTATATGAAAAATCTGCGCTTTGTGACAACTATGAATGGGACGCATATCTAGAACTCTATGACGAAGACAGCGAATACCACATTCCACAATGGATTAGTGACCATGAATACGTCACTGATCCAAACCAAGGGCTTTCATATATCTACTATGAAAACCGTGCTGGCCTTGAAGATCGCGTATTCCGTATAGGAACTGGTAAAGCTGCATCAGCTACGCCCCTTCCGCGTCTCATGCATGCGATTCACAACATCCGTGTAAAAACACTTGAAGACGGATTATTAGAAGTTAAAGCGGGTTGGTCGACATTCTATAACCGCCAAGGTTTAGAAGGCTATTTTTACGGGCATGTCACTTATATCCTTCGTCAACATGAAGACACTTTCCGCATTCGTAAACAGCACACCATTTTGTTGAATGACAAAATTGATTCTGTGCTCGACTTCTATCACGTTTAAGGAGTAAAAGAATGAGTCATTCTGTTGCACTCAACTTTGCAGATGGTAAAACGTTCTTTATCTCTGTGAATAATGATGAGCTTTTACTTGATGCTGCGTTCCGTCAAGGTATCACATTGCCTTTAGACTGCCGTGAAGGCGTTTGCGCAACCTGTCAAGGGCAATGTGAAAGTGGCAATTACACTCAAGATTATGTCGATGAAGAAGCATTAACCGAACGTGATCTGGCAGAGCGTAAAATTTTAGCTTGTCAAACACGAGTGCAATCGAATGCTGCATTCTATTTCGATCATGACTCAAGTTTCTGTAATGCTGGTGAAACACTTCAACTCGAAACCAAAGTGACTCACGTAGAATTAGTCTCTGAAACTACGGCAATCATTCATGTAGATGCCAGTCAACATACGCAGAAAATTGATTATTTACCGGGTCAATATGCTCGATTAAAAATTCCTGGTGCAAATGATTGGCGTTCTTATTCCTTTGCCAATTTACCCAATGAAGGTAATCAATTACAGTTTTTAATTCGCTTACTCCCGCAAGGTCTCATGAGTGACTATCTGCGAGATCGAGCAAAAGTTGGGGATACAATTTTACTCGAAGCACCTTTAGGAAGTTTTTATCTTCGCGAAGTGGAAAAAGAAAAGCCATTAGTCTTTGTCGCAGGAGGTACTGGATTGTCAGCATTTTTAGGAATGCTAGATCAAATTGTGAAACAACCTCAAATTCCACCAGTACATCTGTATTATGGTGTAAACAAAGAGCAAGATTTGTGTGAACAAGAAAGGTTAAAAGCATACTCAGCTAAGATTCCACACTTTGAGTATCATCCCGTAATCGGACAACCTTCTAATGATTGGACTGGAAAAAAAGGATTTATCCACGAACATTTAGATCAATCGCAATTAAGCGAATCAGCATTCGATATGTATTTGTGTGGTCCGCCACCAATGATCGATGCTGTCAAAAATTGGTTAGCTGATCACCAGATAGACAACGGACGTGTTTACAGTGAGAAGTTTATTCAAAGTCATAGCTCTAGATAATTAAATGAGCTGATGACAATCACTAAGGACTATCGTTAATATTCTTTGCAAACGATAGTCCTTTTTTGTTCTAACGTTTGAATATATGGAAATTTTAAATGCAAAAAATAATTGTAAATGACGTTATTGATCGGGAAAAAATGTCCCCTTTACAATGGACAGTTTTCTTTCTGGGGTTTTTGGTTTTTTTCTGTGATGGATTAGACACTGGCATCTTAGGCTTTATTGCACCAGCATTGTTAGATGATTGGGGGATTTCAAAACCAGATCTAGCACCTGTGCTGAGTGCGGCCTTAGTAGGCATGTCGATCGGCGCCATTATCTCAGGACCATTATCTGATAAATTTGGACGCAAGGGTGTCATCGTAATGACGACTTTGTTGTTTTCAATTTTCACCATCATGTGTGGATTTGCTTCTAACACACAAGAACTTATGATCTATCGTTTTATTACAGGGGTCGGACTTGGTGCGGCTATGCCGAATATCAGCACAATGGTATCCGAATACATGCCTCTAAAACGTAAAGCATTCCTGACCGGATTAGCAGGTTGCGGATTTATGTTAGGGATCTCAAGTGGCGGTGTCTTATCTGCGTTCTTATTAGAGAATCAAGGGTGGGCAAATGTCATTATTATTGGCGGTGTAATCCCACTCATTGTATTGGTATTTTTGATTACCAAGTTACCTGAATCACCTCAATACCTCATCAAACAAAATCGTCAAGAAAAAGCAAAACCAATTCTTGAGAAGATTCACGGTCAAACATTTGATCAAAGTACTGTATTTGTTCTACCTGAAGCAGAAGTATTAGATCCTAAACAAAGCCCTGTTAAAATTTTGTTTAGCAAATACTTTTGGGGTTCGGCAATGCTTTGGCTGTGTTGCTTTACCAGCCTAATGGTGTTTTATCTGTTAACCAGCTGGATGCCAACTATTCTTAAAACCGCTGGATTTACAACAGAGCAGTTTAGTTTAATTGCAGCGATTTTCCCATTCGGCGGTGTAATAGGTGCATGCTTTATGGGGTGGTATATGGATAAAGTTAATCCAAATACTGTGATTAAATATTCTTATCTCGCAGCATTTGTATTGTTCTTCGTTGCAGCATTCGTAAGCCAAAGTATTGTTTTACTCGGTATTGCAATTTTCTTAATTGGCGCATTATTAGTGGGTGCTCAATCATCACTACTTCCATTAACAGCACTGTTCTACCCTTCAGTGTGCCGCGGTGTAGGTGTTTCATGGATGCATGGTATTGGTCGTATCGGTGCGATCTTAGGTGCGTTCTACGGATCACTGATTTTTACTTTTGAATTATCTCTTGCAGGTATTTTCTATGTCCTAGCAATTCCGACATTTATTTCGTTTATTGCGCTCGCATTAAAAGGACTAAAACAACCTGAATCAGCCAATACTGCAACTGCAGAGGTAACGCAGTAATCTCAACTCAGTCATTAAAAAGCCCCAATCAAGGGGCTTTTTTTTAAACCATTATTTTAAGTGTTTCACTCGGGAGAACCCCATATTTGGCTTTGTATTCTTGAGAAAATCGTCCTAAATGTCTGAATCCCCAGTCATAAGCCAATCTCGAAATGGAAATATTTGCATTGTTCTGCAGCAAAGCATGATGAATCTGTTCAAGTCTATAGTTTTTTAAATAATCCATAGGACTCATATGCAGCGCTTGTTGAAACTCACGGTATAAAGTCGATTTTGAAGTTCCCGATATCATGACTAAATCTGATGCATCCAACTCTTGATCAGCAAAACGATGGATAAACTCTCTGACCAACATGACTGGCTTCGGAAGCTGATACTCTTGGAGCGATCTTAATTCATTGGAATAATTATTGTGCTGGGTTAAAAGCAAAGCCTTAATCAAAAAACTTTCATAATCTTGAGAAAGCAGATTTAAACCATCAAAACGAGAATAATCTTGCCTGAGCGATAAACATTGTTGAATATTATTCCACCACAATCTTAGGAAGTTATCTTCACTAAATGGCATATCTGGCTCAAAAATCACCCGCTCTTTAACAGGTTTAGAAAGCAAATTGGAAAGTACAGATTTGACACTTTCTTCAGGAATCACCACTTGAAATTTTTTACAATTACGGTGAATGATGAGTTCTTGCTGATCCTGACTAGAAACAATGATTCCATTATCACTGTGTGATAAATGAGTTTCTCCATTCATACGCAATGTTTGCTGTCCATGAATAGGCAAACTGATACTGTATGCACCTAGCTGCTGAATTTGAATAGACACATCTGTGCCATAACTGATACAGCCAATTGCCATTTTTTTACTCGGCAAGCGTATACCTGAATAATGAAAATCAAGCTGATCTTTACGAGCAGTTTCTAATTGATGTGAACCACAAATAAGGCTCATTAATCGTTGAGCAACATTCAATTCACGCGATGCGTGACTAAGATCCTTATGTTGGCTGAGTGTGATCATCCTGTTCACCTAGCTATTTTGAATCATGATAAATACTATAAAACATTTTTAATAATAATGTCGAAATAAAGTCTCTTTGCTTCGACTAAATATTTAGATATATTTTTGAACACAGATTAGTAAATTAAAAAATACTAATTTGGTATCTTATATTACTTAATAGGTATTTTTATTTTTTATAATATTTTCATTAACTTATATTAAAATCATAATGATAAAAAATTCGGTTTTATTTGACATTCAGCGATTATAGAGATAGATTTTTAAATAACGTCCTAAGGATAGGACTGATATAAATAAATGTAATTTTTTTCAATTACCACTATAGCTATTAAATTTTAAAATTATTATTTCTGGTCTGAATATTGCTTCATTTATTTATATCGTAAATCTCATTCCATGATATCAATTTAACACTACTGTCATGGTACGGACTACTAATGAGCCAAAAGGATTCACAATGAACCAGCTTCATTCCTCTCAGCTAACTGGGCAAAATTTTAGTAATGAATCAATTTTCAACAGTCAAAACTTGGTCTTCAATCAAGCAGATTTGAGCGAAACTTGTAAAAATGTAGGGCAAATTTTTAAGCCTCATGCTCTAAAAGTGTTAAAATCAGCTAAAAATTTTAGTGCAAGCATGCATCATGTTCAAACTGGGGCTCTTTCTATCAGCCGCTTGGAATATGGCGCAGATGTATTGATCGAACCAGATCAACTTGAAAAGTTTTATCTTATTCAGATTCCTACTCGAGGCTATGCTGAAATTGAATTTGGTCAAGATAAATTTATTTCATACTCAGAAGTAGCGTCAATTATCTCACCTGACCAGTCACTCAGAATGCGCTGGCGTGCTCACTCCCCTCAACTCATTCTCAAAATTTCAAAAGATGATTTTGCACATCATTGTCAGCAACATATCGTGAAATCTGAACAAAAAAATGTAATTTTTAATCCTCGACTTGATTTTACCACCCAATCTGGTGGATATTTTCTGCAACTTTTGAGAACCATGATGGATGCACTTAAATGTGAGCATCATCCTCTCCACCACCCACTTGCATTTAAGCAGTTTGAATCAAATCTATTTAATGCGCTAATTTATGGCCAACCAAATAATGCTTTTTTTAAAGCAAATTCTCATCATGAGAAAAAATTAGCGCCCTACTTTATCAAACGTGCTGAAGCATACATTCACCACCACTTACATGAACCACTCAACATAGAAGTCTTGGCTGAACAATCAGGTGTAAGTGCACGAACACTCTTTGCAGGATTCAAAAACCATTTTGGCATTACCCCTATGGCATATTTACGTGAGCTTCGTTTTGAACAAGCTCATCTTGAACTGATGAATAATGAACATGCCACGGTCACTGATGTTGCATTTAAGTGGGGCTTTACTCATTTAGGTCGTTTTTCACAAGAGTACAAACGTCGTTATGGCGAGCTGCCATCATCAACGCGTAAGATTACACAAAATTCACTCTTCTCTTAATTTTATGTCTGTCAATAAAAAAGCCTGTGAAATCACAGGCTTATTTGATTAGAAATGATGAATGTATCGAATTTGAAATCGATCGCCTTCAGTTCTATTTTTTGCATCATGCTCGAAATATGCATTTGCGATGACATGATTTTTTGGCGAGTGACTATACATAAGTCCAGGTCCAACTGCCCACACACTTTCTTTGCGACCATCGACTTTTACACCATCAACTTTAGTATCGGTAAGCTGTTTTAAATAGTACCCACTTAAACCCAATCGAATCTGATCATGTACAGCATATTCAGATGCTAGGTTAATGTGTACTGCTTGCCCCGCTTGGATGTCATCAGCAGCACCAAAACCATAAGTTGGATCATCATTTTTAAAATTATACAAATAATGAGCGCGTGTCGAAGCTGTCCATTTCGGATTAAACCAATACGTTGCAGCCCAATATGGATTGAAGGAAAATGCATTATTACCCGGATTAATATCACGGTTTTGCTGATATTCCCCTGTTGGCAAATTTAGCTGAAATTCAATTCGATGAACAAATTTTGGTCCCTGTTCACCCATGACTGGATCAAACTGGAGAAATGGACCAATCATCAAATCTCCAAATCCACTTTTAGCTTTTAAGGCTTGATTATTTAAACCATCGTCAACACTGATTTTACTTAAATAAGGGATAAGTAAATTCAGACCTAGACTTGAATGAGCAGTCGGTTTATAGGTCGACATGTAACTTAATTGCTCGACAATCACTTGATAATTTAAATCTGTTTTGGGCAGCGGAAGCTTTTGTCCACTCGTATCTCTCAACTTATCACTGTCATAATGTTGAAAATACGTTTGCGAATACCAACCAGCTCCAGCTGGTAGTCCACCATCTAGAAAGCTGGTCATACCCAAATTCACAGTCGGTAAATCATAAGCAAAAACATGTGATGAATTTGCTGTAGTAAACAAGGTTAAAGCACTTAATATAATTTTATTTTTCATGTGTATTTCCCATAAAAAACCACGATTGTTCATCGTGGTTTTTAAAGCAATGATTAAAGGTCTGGATGGCTCGCTGCAATTTGGTAACGACCAGCATGAAACACTAAGGGCTCACCAGCAGTTTGTTGATATTTTTGAATTTCACCGATAAAAATCAAGTGATCGCCACCTTCGTATTGCTGTACATTTTTACAGACAAGTGTAGCAAGTGCTTCGTTCAGTAATGGAACACCTGTATCACATTCACCATGATCAACTGTGGCAAACTTATCTTGTGCACCACGGGCAAAATGGGTAGAAAGCTGATGCTGCTCCTTCGTTAACATATGAATTGCAAAGTGCTCAGCTGCAACAAAATCGGGCAAACTTGGTGCTGTTTTCGACAAGCTCCACAACACAAGCGGTGGATCTAATGACAACGAAGAAAATGAATTGGCTGTCATACCCACTTTTCGTCCATCCGTTCCACGTGTGGTGATTACGGTAACACCTGTGGCAAACTGACCAAGAAGATTACGAATCTCGCGAGGATTACTGATGTCAATCTCTTGCAGATTAATTTTATCTAATACATCCATTTTTAACACCTCAGTTCCATCAAGCCACTTGAGAAACTTGATCTGTTTCTAATAATTCTTTCGCTGCGTTTTCGTCAAACCACCACGGTGAAAAGTTACGTGGATCATCAAAATTATTAACGATCTGAGAAGCTAAATTTTGATTCTGAGAGGCTGCACCCAGTAGCTCAACAACATGAGGTTGAGGTGGAACCAATAAACTATTTGTCCAGCTCACGACTTTTTCAGCATATGACCAATATTTCTCAAACGTTGACTCCATCCAATCTTCGGTAAACGCTTGATTACCGTGTGCTAAGATCGCATCGAAATAAACCTTGCTACACTTAGCTGCATTATTTGATCCTTGACCTGTGATTGGATCATTCACCACCAATGCATCTGCCATACCAAATATTTTTTTACCAGAAGCCAATGTCATGACAGGTTTACGTACCGTTGGTGGGAAACGTCCTGCTAAATATCCGCCATGATCTGTCAGCGTTACGTCTTTACAACGCTCATATTCCCACGGCAAATGTTGTTTCAGAATTTCTAAGCTTTTATTTAAATGTTCTTCTGGTGTTTTAACTTCAGCCCAGCAATCCATAGGACCATTAGGAATCCCTTCAAAAACCATAATGTCACATGGACCATTTACTGTAAGCGCAGGAAAACAAAAATACTCACCCACCCCAGGAATAATATTAAAGCTCACTCTCGAGTATGGCGAAATTGGCTTCATTCCATTCACATAAGTCAAAGCCAATGCACGCTGAGGTTTGTCAAAAGTACTTCGTTCTGCGTCACGTACAAACTCTTTAACCACTTCACCTTTACCCGCAGCCAAGAGCACTAATTCATACTCGTCAGCCAAATGTTCTAATTCGTTTAGACCAACGTCTTGGAGAACAAACTTGCCTCCACGGCGCTGAAACTCTTCAAGCCAATAAGGCATCTTGACACGTTGATCAACAGATTGAGCATAACGCTCTAATCGCGCACTCCATTTAAATGCTCTTTCACCACTTGCTGGATCAACCAAAGCAAAACTAATACCTTCTACCGCTGGACAATGCTCTTCCCAAAAATTTAATCCTAAATCACGCTCAGTCTGTAACGCAGTATGGAACATACATTGACTAGACATGACTTTACCTTGACGAATCTCATCAGGAGTTTTATTCGACAAAATCGTGATGTCATATCCCTTATCAAGCAGCCCTAATCCAAGTTGAAGTCCTGACTGACCTGCACCAACAATTGCAATTTTTCTCATCTTTATTCTCCAATATTTAATTTATTCTGCTAAACGTGGTATTGCGGGTTGATTCGTTTCAGGCCCCATGACTGAATACCCACCATCTACTGCATAGTCTGCGCCAGTCACAAAACTTGCAGCATCCGACAATAAGAATGTCACTACATTTGCCACTTCTGCCGGATTACCCAAACGTCCCAAGAGATGATAATCACTTGCTACAGCATCAGCTTTCGTACGATTTTGTCCACTCACTTCAGAAATCACTCTCGACCAAGTCCAACCTGGTGAAACTGAGTTGACACGGATACCATCTGGCGCAAAATCCATTGCCATCGATTTGGTCAGTTGTAAAATTGCCGCTTTAGAAACTGGATATAACCAACGTCCCGTTTGAGCACATTGCGCTGAAATCGAGGTGAAATTCACCACTGACCCTTTATTTTTTTGCAAATCTTCATATACGGCACGCGTTAGCTCAACAATAGACACCAAATTGATATCTAATGCTTTTAACCAATCTGATCGTGGTGATTTGAAACCATCATCAAGATAGGTACATGCCAAGTTCACTAAATAACTGACTTCACCTAGATGATTTCTAATGCTGTTCACCGCTTCATGAATTGCGATGTCTGAAGTTAGATCAGTTTGTATAAACATCACTTCATAAGGATGTTGCGCAGCTATGGTTTTTCCGTAGTCATCAATGTCTAAAATGGCAACTTTAGCCCCTAAATTCACGAGACTTTGAACCACAGCCTGTCCAATCAACGTTGATCCACCACTGACAATGGCAACTTTATCTTTAATATTTAATTCCATTTTTTGCCCCATATATTTTGATTATTCGATTGGCTTACCATCACTCGACTCCCAACTTGGCATCAAGCCATTTGAAGGAATATCTTCATCTAAAAGTTTTTTCGCTGTTTCTACACCTGCAACAGGCAATCCTTCTGGATTAAGTAATCCGATTTGGACAAGTACAGAAGCTTGATCCCAATAAATATGTTCGTGACAAAGTTTTGGACCTCTAAACTGAATGACCCCCAACATTGGAATTTCGACATATTTTCCAGTCGGTTTTACACCTGGTAATAACCAATCAATTTCAGTGTCGTGAGTGAAACTCATGATGAATTCATCCACAACCTGAGTAGATCCCACAGTTCTAGAAATTGAGGTGATTTTCATATCTTGAGGGTTTTGATGTACAAAATGATATCGATAGAATCGCGCTAACTGGCTATATCCCACACCACCTGTCAATGTTGGAATGTGATTCACATACGGTTGAGCGACCATCGTTGCCATGGTTGCTGGTACATCGCGCGTGTCGAACTCATGTCTGATATGCTCTTCCCACAATGCAACTAAGTCATAGTGAGGGCCAACCGTTTCATGTAATGCTGTTACGGTACGTTCATGGGCGAATCGCGCCGATAGTTTGTGATAATGATCGCTGTTCGGTCGTGCAAATGCGTGATCAACACCTTCATAAACATAAGCATGAATATGTTTAAATTGTGCGCATGCTTCAGTAATTTGATTTCGCGCTTCAGCTGGACAGAATTGATCAAGTTCAGCCATGTGTAACACAAGCTTACCCTTCACATTCGAGAGTTCATCGAGCGCTTTTTCAATGCCTACACCGTAGTAAGCGACCGAACACGCTAAGTTATCAATACGGCATGCAGCCAAATATGCAAGTTTTCCACCAAGACAATATCCGACCACTGACTGACCCGTAGTCGTGTCACACGCATCTAAAGTTGATAAAAAATCTAAACTTTCACGAATATCATTTAGACCCTGATCTTCATCATATTGCTGATAAAGTTGAAAAGCTTTTTCAAAATCCTCAGGTGTATAACCTAACTCAATGTTGGGTGCAGTACGCCAAAATAGATCAGGGACTAAAACGGTATAGCCTTCCTCTGCGAGAAAGTCAGCTTTTGCTCGCATCGCTGCATTGATACCAAATATTTCATGACACAATACAATCCCTGGACCTTTCTTAGCTTCTGGGACTGCCAAATACCCTGAATAGCGATTCCCCGATTTGGTAGTGATCTCAATCGTTTGACCTGTCATTTTTTCTTCCCTAAGACATCGAATATGATCTGATCATGAAATGAAATGCGATAACAAACTGTCCAAAAGATGCGGAGACTATCCAGAGACTGCTGATTCTTTACACAAAGAATTTGCATAAATGGATATCGAATTTAATTATTCAATGAACGAAATTGAGTCGTTGGTTATAATATTGGTTCGACTCATTTATCTTTTGCTAAAAATAGATCTTATAATCGATTTACGCATTTTTTCTCATGCTAAGCTTGAGCAGTACTTCTTCGTTTCAAAATTTAACTACAGGTTTTTTTCAAAGATGACTTTAGATCAATCCAATATCGATCTTTCAACATTGACGCCAATGATGCAGCAATACATGACGGTGAAATTACAGCACCCGCATTCGTTAATGTTCTATCGTATGGGTGATTTCTACGAGTTATTTTTTGACGATGCGCATAAAGCCGCCAAAATTTTAGGGATTACCTTAACCCACCGTGGTAAAGCGAATGGACAACCGATACCAATGGCTGGAGTTCCGTATCATGCAGCAGAAGGATACTTAGCGCGTTTAGTTAAAAAAGGTGAAACCGTTGTTATTTGTGAACAACTTGGGGAAGTCACTGGTAAAGGACCTGTCGAACGTGGTGTAGTCAGAATTATTACACCGGGTACATTGACAGACGACGCATTGCTGAATGCCCATCAGAGTTCAAATTTAGTATCCATCTGTATTAAATCTGATGAAATTGGTATCGCCCTATTAGATCTCAGTGCAGGTATTTTTAAAGTCCAACAACAAAGTTTTCAAGCTGAACAACTTCCTCTGGAACTTGCGCGTCTTATGCCAAGTGAACTTTTGATTGATGAGGATTTCAAGCATCCAGAAGTGGTTGAACAGATTAAGCAAATTCTTGATTGTCCCGTTACAAAACGCCCAAACGTAGACTTCAATCTGAATAATGCGCAAAAAACTTTATGTGATCAATTCGCCGTAAGTACTTTATCTGGTTTTGGAATTGAACATCTTGAGTTGGCGAAAGCAGCTGCGGCAGCTTTAATTCATTATGCCAAAGATACCCAAAAGACGGCATTGCCACATATTCGTTCAATTCGACTTGAACAAAGCTCCGACTTTATTGCACTTGATCCTGTGACGCGACGAAATCTAGAGATTATTGATCCTTTGTTTGAGCATGGCACTTCATTATTTGATTTAACCAACCAATGCCAAACGGCTATGGGTAGCCGACTGCTGAGTCGAACGTTAATGCAACCGATTCGTGATACTGCGTTGTTGGATCAGCGTCTAGATGCGATACAAACCATATTATCTGGCTATCATGAAGCTCCAATTCGTCTGGTATTAAAAGAAATCAGTGATATCGAACGCGTACTCAGCCGTGTGGCATTAGGAAGTGCGCGACCACGTGATTTAGTGCAACTACGTCAAGCATGTGCTCAGATCCCGTATTTACGCCATGCATTAGCACCAATGACCTCAACACCGCAATCCGCTTTAATCAATCAACTGAATGAGGAATTGGGTGACTTTAATGGTTTACATCATCGCCTCATGTCAGCCATTGTGGAAAACCCACCTGTTCTACTCAGAGATGGTAATGTCATTGCAAATGGTTTTGATCATGAATTGGATGAACTTCGTCAAATACGCGATCATGCAGGACAATTTTTAATTGATTTAGAAATCAAAGAAAGAGAAACAACAGGTATAAACACACTAAAAATCGGTTATAACCGAGTGAGTGGCTACTATATTGAATTAACCAGAGCGCAAGCAGAACAAGCTCCTGCCCATTATATTCGTCGTCAAACATTAAAAAATGCTGAACGTTATATCACCCCTGAATTGAAGTCTTTCGAAGATAAAGTGCTTTCAAGCGAATCACGTGCATTGGCTCGTGAAAAACTTTTGTTTGAAATGTTATTGGATGAATTACGTCAAGATATCGCCAATCTTCAAATGATGGCGAGCGCTATTGCTCAACTGGATGTTCTTACAAACTTCGCACATCTATCAAGATTATATAATTGGAATCGTCCGGAATTTAGCCCTGAAATTGGAATACACATTCAAGCAGGACGCCATCCTGTTGTTGAATCACTGATTAAAACGCCTTACACCCCAAATGATACTTATCTAGATGAGCAGCATCGTATGTCGATTATCACAGGCCCAAATATGGGTGGTAAATCGACATTCATGCGTCAGACGGCGTTAATTACGCTATTGGCATATTGCGGTAGTTTCGTTCCAGCGAAATCTGCCAAATTGGGACCTATTGATCGGATCTTTACGCGTATCGGTTCAGCAGACGATCTTTCTTCTGGCAAATCTACATTTATGGTGGAAATGACGGAAACTTCTCAAATTTTACATCATGCCACACAACAATCTTTGGTATTGATGGACGAAGTAGGTCGTGGCACAAGCACTTATGATGGTTTGTCATTAGCTTGGGCGTGTGTTCTTGATTTGACGCATCGCATTAAATGTTTATGTCTTTTTGCAACGCACTATTTTGAATTAACAGAATTAGACATGGATCCGTATATTGATAATTATCATGTCACTGCGCAAGAAGTGAATGGTCATCTCATCTTATTGCATAAGGTTCAAAAAGGTCCTGCAAGTCAAAGTCATGGTTTACAGGTCGCTAAACTAGCAGGTATTCCTCAAAACGTGATTAAAGAGGCTCAAGCTAAACTTAAAAAACTGGAGAAACTCCAACTGCAAACCCAACCTGTGCAAAAAGATTTGTTCTCTCAAGATTTATTTTCAAATAGTAACCCTGTAGAAAAAATTATTGAAGTTGAAAAAGTGGTTGAAATTCGTAAACCTTCTCAAGTTGAACAACTTCTTTCAGAAATTATTGTAGATGACTTAAGTCCAAGACAGGCTTTAGACCAACTCTACCAACTCAAACAATTACTCCAAAAATCTTAGTTCAAGCACACTCAATCAATAAGCCAGCGATCTGCTGGCTTTTTTTAATCATGATTTTTGAAATCAGAGGCAGAATGCCTGAGAATTTGCAAATTAGTACGATCTCATCATAAATATTACTGATTTAGTAGCATCCCCTATATTAAATATCAAGAAAAGGAATTGTTAGTTTCGTTCAATTTGCCTAAAATACAGCATTCGTTATTAGAACCATATTTTTTAGGTAGCTGACGCCATGACCTTTGTTGTCACTGAAAATTGTATTAAATGTAAGTATCAAGACTGCGTAGAAGTTTGCCCAGTTGACTGTTTCTATGAAGGTCCAAACTTTCTAGTCATTAATCCAGATGAGTGTATTGACTGCGCGTTATGTGAGCCTGAATGCCCTGCAAATGCCATTTTCTCGGAAGATGAACTGCCTGAAGGTCAAGAAGTCTTTATCGAACTCAATGCTGAACTTGCAGAAAAATGGCCAAATATTACGCAGATTGGTGATCAGCCAGCTGACCGTGAAGAATGGAATGGCAAACCAAACAAATTGCAATATTTAGAAAAATAATCCAATGAGAGATCAGCTTCGGCTGATCTTTTTTATACCCAATTGGTACATTTATTTGCAATTTATACGCATTCTTGATAATCAATTAGCATAAAATAGAAACTTATTTGCTTTAGTAAAATTTATTTATAATGAAATTAATTTTGAAGGGCTTGTGCTCAATCAGTGCAATATCGTTGATATTGATTGGATGTACGTCCTCCCCTCAAAAAGGACGAACAATCGTCACCAATGATGGTCAACGCATATATATTCCACAAGAAAAAATAACCTATGAACGTCCAGCGCGACCAAAAGTCATGCCGAATTCTTATCGTGTTTGGCTGATGCAAGGTAATAACCAAGCTCAAGCACGAGAATATGAACAATACTTAGAACGTAATAATGTTGGCAATATTATCCCAAGTTTTGAATTATTTAAATCAGCACGTGCTTGGCAGAAATGTGGTAAATCTGAATATATGGTTCCAAACCGTGAGCTATGGTCGAATCAGTTACCAACACTGAAAGTATTTAAATATCTCGTTGCAGCAAGGATTTTAACTGATTTTGAGGTTACATCTGTATATCGTGACCTTCCATTAAATCAGTGTGCTGGTGGCGCAGGTTCGTCTCGACACTTGTATAACTCAGCCATTGATTTCAGAATCGGTCCTGAATTTCCTCAGGCTGAAGATTATGCATTCATCGAAAATTCTAAATTTAAATTGTGCCAATTTTGGCAAAATTATGGTCAAAGCTTAAATATGGGCTTAGGTTTGTATGCGACTGGTCAAATACATATTGATACTCAAGGTTACCGAACTTGGGGACCCGATCTGACTCGAAATACATCTTTATGCCATTACTAATTTTAGATGATCACATTTAATTAAGAGGTCTTTGACCTCTTTTTTTTGACTGATTTTTCAGCATCAAAGCATCAGAAATTTGCACATTCACTCGAAACGATTACAATGCACTGAACTCCCTACAGGTACTCAGTTATGCAACAACAATGGTCAGATATTGATGCTTATATTGAATCTCATCTGATGCCAGAAGATCCAATTTTAACTCAGACTCTACAAAATACAGCTGATAAGGGTTTTCCTGACCATCTAGCAGTTGCTGCTAACCAAGGCATGTTATTACAAATGTTGATTCAAATGAATCAGTGTAAGCGTGTGTTAGAGCTTGGAACCTTTGCGGCTTATAGCACCATGTGGCTAGCAAGAGCTCTTCCTGAGGATGGATATATTCTCACGATCGAGGGTCGTGATACACATGCAGCACTCGGTCAAGAAAATATCGACAATGCGAAATTAAAGCAAACGGTTGAATTAAAAGTTGGTCGCGCTGCGGATATTCTCAAATCTTTACCTGAAAATTTTGAGCCATTTGACTTTATATTTATTGATGCTGATAAACAAAGTTACCCAGAGTATTTAGAACTATCACTTAAATTTTCACGCTCAGGTACCATTATTTTTTTAGATAATGTGATTCGCGCTGGTGATATTTTGGATGAAAAAAATGTCAAACCAAGCATCGAAGGTATTCGTGAAATGTACCGCCTTATGCAGAATCATCCTCGACTATTGTCGAGTACAGCATTACAAACCGTCGGCAGTAAAGGACATGATGGTTTTGCACTGGCGATTGTCAAATAAATCTTAATACTAGTCATTAGTATCACTTAAAGGAGTAATCATCAATTTGAATACTCCTTTTTTTTGCACTAAAGCCCTGAAAAAGTTATCCCCGATTCCTGTTTGTATTCCTGTGGATAAAAATAAAATATTATGGCAAACACCTGATTTTCATAAGCTTTAATCAAAAGATTATAAAATAATCAAACCATAAAACCCTACTGTTCTAAAAATTTATCCACCTTCTACCAGTAAAGTTGAACCAATATTTATCAAGTAAAATTAATCAAAATTGATTGATCATTTAGCAACCAACAATGGAACGACTGAATTTCTAAATATATTGGTCGTAATACTGCCCAAGAAAAATTGTTTTACTTTACTGCGACTATAAGCGCCTAGCACAATTAATTGAATTTGATGTTGTTGCTGATAATCTAAAATATTCTCAGCGACATCTCCAAAACGGTATTCAACAACCACATCCAATCCAGCTTCACGTAAATACTGAGCTGGGATATCAAGAATTTCGGGATGATCACCCACATAAAGCAAATGACACTGAAGTGTTCTTAATAAATCACTTTTAGCAACACGATGCATCATTTCTTTACAAGTCTGAGAATCTTCATAGGCGAAAATAAAACGTGTTGGTGGCTTAAAGGTTTCACCAACAGTTAAAACCGTACAACGAGCACCACGAATAAAATTCTCTACATTACTCCCTAAGCTTTTGTGTTTTTCCGCGGAGCGCTCACCTACTCGACCAATAATCGCAATATCATTTTCATTTAAAACATTGAAACTCTGTTCGAGGAAATCGCCTTTTTCTTGAATTTTTATCGGCGTAATACCATATTTTTCTTCAATCACTTCTGAAATATGTGAAAGAAGATTATTACTATAATCTAAAGCTAATTCACTTTGTTTTTGTTCTAATTCCGCGAGTTCTTTTAAGAGCATCGCATTACTTTCAAATCCAATCACACCACTAATTTCACCCAGATGATAACTTGCAGGATAGTAATCTAAAACCTGTAAAAGGACTAACTCACGTTTAGTTCGATCCGCAATCCAGGCTGCTGCTTCAGCTAAGGCATGAATACATGGGGATGAATCAATACACGCAATTACACGGTTCATGATTGCCTCACTTTGACATGATGTCTGATTGTTCTTTTCTTTAAACTATCATAGCTTTCGGGCAAATGAACATGGTTTATGTAATTTAATTCAATCTTTCGCGTTACGAATTATTCACGCATTCGTATAAATTGAGCTGGATTCCCTGCAACAACTTCTCTTGCCTGAATATCCTTAGTAACCATACTATTCATACCTACAATCACCTGTTCATGTATGGTCACGCCATCTTTAATGCCCACATGCGCCCCTAACCAAACATCACGATGAATCTCAATGCCTTTTGAGCGTACTGCTTGCTGGTAAATAGGTTGATCTAAACTCATGCCATGGTCAAATGCATAAAGATGACAATAAGCTGCGATCCGTACTTGGTCATGAATCTTAATCCCAACGCGTCCACCATCTAAAATACAATGATGATTAACGGCGACTTCAGACCCAATTTCTAAAGGACCATGCAAGGTACAATCCGCGGCAATAAAAGTATTATCTCCAATAATGATCTTCCGACCACGCTCAGCAAAAATATGGGCTAAAGGGGAAATGAAACAATTTTCTCCAATTTCAACAGTCTCCATGTCCATTAAATAGGCTTGATAATCTTTTTGCCAAGCTTCAGCCCATTCACGATGCTTTGCCTTGAGTGACCAATATAACCAAGGCATGTAATTCAAACGATGTTTATGCTGTTCTCGGTACTTGAGTAAAGGATCATGTTCCGTCACGTTCGACATCCTCTATATTCAATTGCTCACGTCCACGAGTCACATCTTGGATTTTCAGTTTAAACGGCTCAATTTCATGAATTTGCATACGTGCAGTAATCAACACCCCAGAGTCAACATATTCCTCAATATATTCAATTTTTTGTTGATTTAACTCATATTGAAAAATCGACCACTCATTAAATTGGCATTTAAAATTTACAGTTTTCTTTTCGATGAGTTCAATTTTTTCGACCTGTAATAAGCATTGCCCTGCTACACCTCCGTATGCTCGTACCAAGCCTCCAGTTCCGAGTTTGATACCACCATACCAGCGGTTTACCAATACAATAATATTAGTGAGCTCATTCCCTTCAATCGTTGCAAGTATGGGTCTTCCAGCTGTTCCTGAAGGTTCTCCATCATCATTAAAACGGACTTGCTGCCCAATTTTCCATGCCCAGCATTGATGGGTCGTCGAGGCATCAAAATACTGGTTTAAAAACTCTTTTACATCCTGTTCATTTTCCACAGGTGCGGTGATCGCCTGAAAACGGCTTTTCTTAATATCTTCTTCATATATATAAGTCTGAGCAAGAGTAAATGGCATGGTAAATTACAACAATTGAACTCAAATACATTATGCGTGATTCAATCATATTAAAAAACCCAATCAAAAGATCATTGATTGGGTTTTAAACAGACTGAAAAATAAAGATTATCGTTCGCGTAACGCTTCCTTCGCCTTATTGAATGGTTTCAACAGGTATTCAAGAATCGTTTTTTGACCTGTCTTAATATCAACCGTTGATACCATACCCGGCGTGATTGGGAAAGCTTGCCCAGCTTTGTTATAAAGCTTGTCTGAATCAGTACGAATATACACACGATAATAAAACTGATCTTGTTTAACTTCATCACGTAGCGTATCAGGAGAAATGACCGTTACCTCTCCTTTCAAGCCACCGTAGATTGAATAATCGTAAGCAGTGATTTTAACTAAAGCTTCCTGTCCAGGATGAATAAATGCAATATCACGCGGTGAAATTCGCGCCTCAATTAAAAGTTGTTCATCTAAAGGGACAATGGTCATCAACTTACCATTCTGAGGAATAACACCACCCAAAGTCATCACATCAATTTCTTTTACCACACCGCGGACTGGTGCTTTAAAGATTGTACGATTCAGACTATCAGATTTACCTTTGATCACTTGTTGTTGAGTTTCGACATCAGTGCTCGCCTTAGATAACTCTTCGCGTGCCTGCACATAGTACTGGTTACGAATATCGTTAATTTGGTTGGTCAATTCATTTGCTTGACGTTTTAAACGTAAAACTTCAACTTCACTCGCAGCACCTTTGGCAACAAGCGGTTCTGTCATTCTCAATTCTTGCTGAACTAACGTAAGTGCTTGCGTTAAGCCAGCAATAGATTCTTCCATATTGGCACGTCTAGAACGATAAAGCTGAGTTTCTTCAGCAACCAATTTTGGAATTTTTTGAACTGATTCTGGAAATACCAGTGGACCACCATTCACTTCCGCACGTAAACGCGCAGCTGTTGCTTGCGATGATAGTAGTAACGATTCTGATTCACCCACATTTGAAGCAAATCGTGTCGGATCAAGTTGAGCAAGGGTTTGCCCTTTTTCAACAATATCACCTTCTTTAACTTCAAGTTTGGTTAGAATCCCGCCCTCTAAAGATTGAATCACTTGTTCCTTAGAAGTTGGAACCACTTTACCTGTACCATTAGAAACTTCTTCAAGTTTGAAAATAGCTGCCCAAATAATGAGTGCAAGCAAACCCAGACCAATAATCCAAATCGTAATACTGACCTTCGGTAATGGTGGCTCTAACTGAGACACTTTTAATGAACGTTGTTGTTTTAATTCTTCGCTCATGATTTAGCCCCTGAATTTGCTTGTTGCTGGCCAGAATTATTTAAAATTTGATCACGTGGGCCATCCATAACGATACGACCATCATTCACCACGATAATTCGATCCACTAACTCTAAAACTGCACGGCGGTGGGTTGCCACAACCAATGTGCGATGTCCAAGCCAGTTCTTCATATGATCAATTAATTGTTTTTCAGATACATCATCAATCGCAGCTGTAGGCTCATCTAACAACAGAATATTCGGCTGACAAATGAGGAGTCTTGACAATAAAAGTGCCTGACGCTGTCCACCTGAGAAGCCGACACCACCTTCTAAAATAATATGATCTAGTCCTTCTTTCTTTTCTTGAATGAAGTTGAGTGCACCGGTTACTGCAAGTGCTTTTAATAAATCATCATCTGTAGCTAATGGTGCACCTAACGTTAAATTTTCTCTGACTGTACCAAAGAATAGGTGCGCATTTTGATTCAACAAACCTACGTCACGACGAACGTCCGATGGATCCAACAAGGTAATATCAATATTATCTAATTGTACTTTACCTTGAACTGCAGTTTGCATACCTGAAAGTAATTGAAGAATGGTCGATTTACCTGCACCGTTACGCCCAAGAATCGCAATTTTTTCACCTGGTTTAATTTCAAGTTTAGGAATCACAACACTTGGTTTAGGATCTTCTTCGCCGTATTTAAAGACCACACCATTTAATTCATAATGACCATCGAGTACTGATCGCTGAATCAATTGTGAACGCTCAGGATGGTCAACCTGTTTACTCATTAATTCATCAAGACTTTCTTTCGCTGTTTTAGCTTGCTGATAACGACCAAGAACACCAGTTACCTGTGCAATTGGCGCTAACATACGTGATGATAGAATCGAACATGCCACCAACGCACCGGTGGTCATTTCTCCATCCATTACCGCAAAACAACCCACCAATACTACAATTGCAAAGGTCAATCCCTGTAATTTTTGTGTCCAAAGATTCAATACGCCTACAATTTTACGTTGTTTCATGCTGATAGAAGCTGAAACATCATTCATGTGATTCCACTGATTTTGAAAGCGGGACTCTGCACGTAGCAGTTTAATATCTTCAATACCTTGAACAGCTTCAACGAGAATCGCATTTCGTATTGATGACTCACGCATACCCTCTTTAGCCAATTGCGCTAATTTTTTTTGCGCCAAAAGCCCTGGAATAATCATCAGCGGCACAACCACCAAAATTACCCAGAAAAGATTGCCACCAATAAGCCAAAAAATACCAAGAAACAGAAAGAAGAATGGTAAATCAGCAAAGGCGGTAATTGTTGTAGATGTTACAAGCTCACGCACACCTTCTAGTTCACGAATTTGTGAAATAAACGTTCCCGTGGACTTAGATCGTTCACTATTTTTAATACGTAAAGCATGCCCAAAGACCCGATCCGAGACTCTTAAATCCGCACGCTTACCAATCATATCTGAAAGAATTAATCGTGAGTATTTCAATGCGAATTCAAAGATTGCAGCAAGTAATACACCACCTGCCAATACCCACAAGGTTGGAATAGATTGTGCTGGAATAACGCGGTCATACACATTCATCGAGAATACGATTGTCGCGAGTGCTAATACGTTTGCAAGCAATGATGCAAACATAATATCGATATAGCGTTTCCAATCGCGTAATACAATTTCCCAAAACCAATTTTTTTCGTACGGTTTAATGTATTCGTCAATACGCGCATCAGGTACTGAGGTTTCTGGTCTTAAAATATAGACTGAGTCGATGACATCTAATAATGTATCTACTGAAAATGTCTGTGCTAACCCTTCATCACCGCTCAGTTGAACACTTGCGTTACCTTGTGCATCTGCACGATCAATGACGCCAACTTGCCCATCTTTAAATCCGACCAATACCGGTAAACGCCACGGATTTAAAATATCGGGGCTAAAATCCACTTTACGGACATGCAAACCTACTTGGCGTGTCATAATTGCCAAGATGTCATCGACTGACTGGTTCTGATTCCAATTTAGTTCTAAGCGAATACGTTCAGCAGAGGTTTCAATTCGATAATGACGTGCAACCGTCAGGACACCTTGTAACCATGGTTGATAATTTATTCTTGTATTCATGGTTTCAATTCTACCCCTTGAATGGTCAAATTATTAAGTTGATATACATCGCGGCTCTTACCAGAAGCGGCAATATATTGAACTAAGTTTTCATAAATATCATAACGTGCCGTTTCAATATCTGAATTTGAACGGTGAATCGCTTGCTCAGCATTTAAAAGATCAACAGCTGTACGAGTGCCAAGTTTATATTGTTCTTGATATAACTCTTTTGTTCTGACTGATGTCGCTTGTTGATCAATTAATACTTTCATTTGTCGCTGTTTATTTTCAACTTGTTCTTGAGCACGACGAATTTCATCAATTGTTTCTAAATAAACTGCATTTACTTTTGCTTTAGCAGCTTCTTCTGCAAACGATGCCGCACGACTGCGTGAACTAATTGCACCACCTTGGAAGAAAGTACTATTTGCTTCAAGCATAATAGAACTATCTGTTCCATCGTCTTGATTGTTATTCGGATTACGTCCGTTGACTGCTTGACTTAATGTACCTTTAACATTTAACGTAGGATAACGACTCAATTGAGTTTGTTTTTTTTCCAATTCTGCAACATCAACTTCAGCTTTAGCAGCCATCATTTTCGGAATTTCGTTAAACTTTGGCTCTGAATAAATATCTGAAGCCTTAATTAAACTCTCAGGAATTTCCCAGTTATATTTTGATATATCTGTTCCCATCAAAGTTCTAAGACGTTGTTTAAATACATTGAGCTGTGTTTCTTGCAGAATTAAATTTGATTGTGCAGATTCATAATATGATTGCGCTTGGATTGGATCGGCCTGACTGCTGATACCTGCCTCTGCACGTAAATTAGCAATTTCTCGGATTCGTGATATACCAGCAATTTGCTCACGTGCAATACGTGTAATTTCTTCATATCGCTTAATATTCACGATGGCAGAAGCCACTTCAAGAGCAATTTGGTCAATTGTGACAAGAACTTGAGCTTGGCTAAACTGCAACTTGGCTTCTTCTGTACTAACTAGTGATTTTTGTTTACCAAAGTCAAAAAGTAGTTGTGTCGCATTGACATTAAATAATTGACGCCCTCTTTCTCCTGAAGTCATATCTCCAGTTGAAACACCTGCACTCAACTGTGGGTAATAACCGGCTTTAGCAACATCAATAAATGCATTTTGTGATGCGAGTGAAGAAACACTTTGTGTCACTTCAGGATGTCTCGCTACTGCGATCTTGATAGCATCGTATAAGCTTAACGTTTGTTTATCAGCCGTCCCATTCACAAGTGGCATCATAGATACTGGAGCACTTGGCGAAGCTTGTGTCGTGATCACAGGCAATTGTTCGACCTGTTTAGGATCAAAGCTAAAATCACTCAGTTCATTTAACTTAACTTGTCTAAAGTCATCGTCAGCTTTAGGTTTAAAAAACTGATCCATATTTGATTTTAATGCAGTTAAACTGAATTTTTTCTTTGCTTGCGGTTCAGCATTCACCGTATTGTATTTTTGTTCAGAGACGACATGATCAGCTTTAGGCTTAATATTTACAACTGGCTTAATCGACTGCGATTGTTCAGATATTTTCGCTTTCTGCTCTATTGGTTTTGAATAAACAATTGTAGGTTTATTTACAGCCAAAGCACTAGTCGGTTGCTGAACGATCAAGTTTGGACGCTCAATTACATTCTGTGTTTCTAACTTATTATGAGAACCTGATTTAAAAGGCCAAAAAGCTTTGGCTTTAGATACAAGACTTTGGCGATGTTCAACTTTCGCTACAGTTGAAGGTGGAGCTTGTAGCAAGTTGTTTTGGCTGTTAATTTGTTGATCATTAACAATCTTCGGTTTTGGTGTACTAGACACTTTCAATGAAGATTCACTCACCGATTTTTGTAAAGTCGGTGTCAAAACTTTTGTATTTGAAACATTGCCAGTAGCTTGGTGATGACCCTCATCCAACTTAGTTTTATCTTTGCCTATATTCCCAATAAATGTAAAGAGTTTACTTTTTGGTTTTTCTGTTTTGTCTTCTGAAACCGATGTTTCATTTTCTAGTAATTTTGCGTGTTGCGCGTCAATTAAAGATTCTGTTAGTTGATTTTGGATCGTTGGTTTAAGCGGTTTTAAAACCTGACGAGTGTCTTTAGTAGCGGGTTGTACAGTAGATGAAATAGTAGGTTTTAGAACATTTGGCGCTGAAGCCTCTTCAATATCCTGCTTTACCTTTGGCAGCAATACTTTTAGTTCAGATGCCGCTTTTTCACGCTTAACAAATGCAAAGAAAGATTTCTTTTGAGTCTTTTCCTTCGACTCATTCTGAGACTGCGAATTAGATAAAGGTATAGTGTTAACTTGAGCAATTTCATTTTCGACTATGTCGTCTAAATCAGGAACTTGTTCAATAACTTTAGGAACAAGAACCTGTTCTTTCACTTGCTCTTTCGAGATTTTGGATTTCGATTGGAATAATTTAAAACGTGGCTTTTCAAGCTGTTCAGGTATATCTTCAACAGTCTTTTTTTCCAAACTAAAATTGATTTTGGGTTTTTGTAATTCTGCTGATAGTGCACGTTGGGTATCGTCAATTGCTAGAGGAGCGATTGCATCTTCAGCATGTACTTGTGTCGCACATAAACTGATCGCAAACAGCGTGATATACCCCATATCCTTCTGACTTAATTGATGTTTAGCCACTTGTAATCTCTATTAAAAAGTGTGAACTACGTCACATAAAATCAATCGTATTCTACAATGATTTTTATATTATTTCTGCGTCAATTGTAAACTTACGATTTGTTTGAGTTAATTTACAGTCTAAATATCTATAAAACAACATTATTTTATAGATATCACACTATTTTTTTAAACTGTGAAATCATCACCTAAATAAACTTTACGGACAGTTTCATCCATAAGTACTTGATCTGGGGTCCCTTCTGCAATGACGGATCCTTCACTAACTATATAAGCATGCTCACAAATCGCGAGCGTTTCGCGAACGTTATGGTCTGTAATGAGCACACCGATACCACGTTCTTTTAAATTGCGAATAATGTCTTTGATATCACCTACAGAAATTGGATCTACCCCAGCAAAAGGCTCATCAAGGAGCATAAACTTAGGATCGGCGGCTAATGCTCGAGCGATTTCAGCACGGCGACGCTCCCCCCCTGACACACTCATCCCCAAAGAATCTTTAATATGTGTAATTTTAAAGTCTTCTAATAACTCTTGAAGTCTCTCTTTGCGTTGTTGCTTATTAAGATCCTTGCGCGTTTCAAGAATCGCCATAATATTATCTGAAATACTCAATTTACGAAAAATTGAAGCCTCTTGTGGCAAATAACCAATTCCATGACGAGCACGCTCATGCATTGCAAGGTCCGAAAGATCAAGATTATCTAAATGAATTTCACCTTTATCCATTCGAACCAGTCCGACTACCATGTAAAAGCTTGTCGTTTTTCCCGCCCCGTTCGGTCCAAGCAAACCCACAATTTGACCACTTTGCATGCTAAATGAAACATCTTTCACCACCCAGCGTTTACTATAAACTTTGGCAAGATGTTTAATTTTTAATGTTTGGATTTGTGATTCATTGACACTCATTAATCACGTACTCCAGAGAATGATTTTGAGGCAGAAGGTGGAATGATAATTTGTACACGACCTTTCGAACTGCCTGTGCCACTACTGCCACCACCTACAACTTCGATATCACCCTTATTCATACTGTAACGCAAAGTGTTCCCACGAATACTTGCGCCATCTTGATACAAGTATGCATTACCCGACAAAGTAATAATGCCTGTATCAGCGTTATATACAATTTTAGAGGCTTCACCACGTGCAATGCCACGTTTAGACTCTAATTGCTGTTGGAATTTTGCAGGGGAACCTGACGCATTTACTGAGCTAATTTGGCGATTGGCATTGAGATTAGCAACTATAGAGGCTGCATTTAACTTGAAAGTACCTTGTTCAACAGAAACATTCCCCACATAGGTCGTTATACCTGTTTTGTCATTATAGGTCGCACGATCAGCTAAAAGCATGATGGGTTGATTACGATCACTTGGCAATGCAAATGCCATAACAGAAATAGAACTGAGTGCCACCATTGCTATTGCTTTAAGCATTTTTGAACCTGATAAATAAGAAGGTTTAGTTTGGTGCATACTTTCCTCGAATATTTTTAAAATCGTACTGACCTTCATTCAAATCTGCTTCTAAGCCTTGGCTGACAAAATCTGCATTTGGTGTTTGTACAGTAACTTGCTCAGATGTTTCAAGCTTTCTTGTTTTTGGATATCCTGTAAGCGCATCGGTTCGAAAAACCATTTTGCCCATTTCTCCTTGCTTGGTTGCAACAACATCTCCAGATAACACAATCTTCTCATTGTCATTGAAACCATGTGCTTGTTTAGCATAAAACGTAGCGTCTTCTACATTATTAGTAAACATGCTGGCATTTAAATTCTGCAAGCTTGATGTTTTCTGTTTCATATCTTGGTTCAGCTCATCCACTGTAGCCTTAACATAAAGCATGCCTTTTTCATCAGTTTGCAAAAGATTAATATTCTTTGCTGAATATGTCATCGATTGAGCGGATGAACCCTCTAATTTTTTCCCTTTACCGCTGTAATAATAATAGCCACCACTTATAGCAGCGACAATAACAGCAGTAATATATAAAACTTTAGTATCCATAAATCATCAACTATATTCAGCGTTCATATCAACTGCGTATTAGTGCGTTACAGCCAAATATTTTTCAAGAAGTTCATGGTAAACCCCTTTTGACAACAATAACATGTCACAAATTTCACGCACAGCGCCACGACCACCATAAGCTTGGGTTACAAGGTCTGCACGACGACGAACTTCAACATGACCATTTGGCACTGTTACTTTCATTCCCGCAATCGCAAAAGCTGATAAATCTGGCCAATCATCCCCCATATACAAGCAATCTTCTGGTTTTAAACCCAGTTGCGTACAAGCTTGCTGTAAGGCAGTCCCTTTGTCTTCACGCCCCTGATAAACTAAGTCTACACCTAGATCACTCATACGCTTTGTCACAATATTGCTTTGGCGACCGGTAATAATGACAACTTTAATTCCAGCTTGCTGAACAAGTTTCATCCCAAGTCCATCACGAATATCAAATGACTTAATTTCATCACCTGAGTTCGTCAACGTTACAAAACCATCACTTAGAATACCATCTACATCCAAAACCAATGCTTCGATATGTCGTGCTTGTTCTAACAATACATAAGATGCCATGAATTAATTTACCCCAGCTTGAATTAAATCGTGCATGCTAATCACACCAATCACTTGTTTGGCATCGTTGACTACTACAAATTGATTGATTTTTTTAGCATTCATTTGCTCTAGCGCTTCAACCGCTCTTGCTTCTTGTGAAATGGTTAGAGGATTTTCAATCATAACCTTTGATACAGCAAGATTAACATCAAAACCTTGTTGCTTATCAATGAGACGTCGCAAGTCGCCATCGGTAAATATACCTAACAGAACATCATTTTCATCCACAATTGTGGTTAATCCGAGACGTTTGTTTGATATTTCGTATAAAACTTTATTCATTGGTGTATCAGGTGAAACTTTTGGTAGAGAGTCACCCACGTGCATCAGATGTTTAACATGCAACAGTAATCGCTTACCGAGTGCACCAGCTGGATGCGACATGGCAAAATCATTTGCAGTAAATCCACGCGCTTCAAGTAAAGCAACAGCCAAAGCATCACCTAAAGCTAAAGTCGCTGTGGTGCTTGAAGTTGGTGCCAAACCTAATGGGCATGCCTCTTGAATATGACCAAGTGTAAGCGCAACATCAGCGTTCTGTGGCATTGGTCCACGGTCATCACCTGAAATTGTTATCAATGGCACACCCAAATGTTTGATGAGTGGCATTAACATCATGATTTCATCACTTTTACCAGAGTTCGAAATCGCGATCAGCACATCTCCACGCACTAACATCCCGAGATCACCATGACCAGCTTCACCTGGATGCATAAAGAAAGACGGAGTTCCTGTTGATGCAAATGTTGCAGCCATTTTTCGACCGATATGACCAGATTTCCCCATACCAGTGACCACTAAACGACCTTGACACTGTAGGATAATTTGACATGCTTGGGAAAAACGATCATCAATCTGACTGGATAGTACCGATAAAGCTTGACGCTCAATCTCTAAGGTTTCCTTTGCAACCTTTTGAAAATCAATTAGATATGTAGTATTTTCAGAATTCAAATCTGGGCACCTTGAGGCTGGATTCAGCCACAATTTCAATCATTAAATTATTCTTCATATATTAACATAAGCATGCAAGTATCTTTTTCTTAAATGTATAAATTTCATTTGCATAGATTTTTTACGCATAAAACTTTGTGAAAGATAAGCCTTAGGTTAAGATGAACCACCATTTTTTTAGCTTTTTGAAGACCTATGCAACCATTTGTTCTATATAACTCAGAGCAACGAAAAAAAGTTGAGTTTGTACCACGCAAAGAAGGACATATTGATATGTATGTCTGTGGGATGACAGTTTACGACTACTGTCATATCGGTCATGCTCGGGTTATGGTTGCATTTGACTATATTATTCGTTTTCTTCGTAGCCAAGGTTGGAAAGTTAAATATATTCGCAATATTACTGACATTGATGACAAAATCATTGCACGTGCAAATGAAAATGGTGAAAGCATTACAGCACTCACTGATCGCTTTATTCAGGCAATGAATGAAGATGCTGCCAATTTAGGATGCTTAGCACCTGATGAAGCACCTCGTGCGACAGAGTACATCGATCAAATGCAAAATATGATTGGTACTTTGGTCAATAATGGCACTGCATATCCTGCGTCAAACGGTGATGTGTACTTCGAAGTTGAAAAATTTAAAAAATACGGGCGTCTATCTGGTCGTAAACTCGAAGACATGCAAGCAGGTGCTTCCGAACGAGTCGATGTTGAAGTTGAAAAGAAACATCCTTTCGATTTTGTGCTATGGAAGCATGCAAAAGAAAATGAACCTTCTTGGAAATCTCCTTGGGGGAATGGTCGTCCAGGTTGGCATATCGAATGTTCAGCAATGTCTACATGTTGCCTTGGTAATCATTTTGATATCCATGGTGGTGGTTCTGACTTAACCTTCCCCCATCACGAAAATGAAATCGCACAAAGTGAAGCTGCAACTGGCGAACAATATGTAAACTATTGGATGCACGTAGGCTTTATCAATGTCGATGGTGAAAAAATGTCCAAATCTTTAGGCAATTTTTTCACGATTCGCGATGTCATGGAAAAATTCCATCCTGAAGTTATTCGTTACTTCATTGTTTCATCACACTATCGTAGTCCTGTGAATTTTTCTGATACCGCGCTTAAAGAAGCTAAAAACACATTAAGTCGTTTTTATCATTCATTTAAAGCATATCAACAGATATATGGTGCCGAAATTAATTCGCAATACGATGAAGTACTCGTTGAAAAGTTTAATGCAGCAATGCGTGATGATTTCAACACATCAGAAGCGATTGCCGTACTTTTTGAAATCAATAAAGAATTAAATCGTGCCGTAAAAGACGAACTTGCTGAACAGGCGGCCATATATTATGCCACCTTGCGCCATCTGACCAATATCTTAGGTCTTGTTCAACATAATGTTGATGAATTCCTAAAATCAGATATTGGTCAAGAAAGCTTATCTTTGAGTAATGATGAAATTGAAGATCTCATTCAACAACGCAAAGATGCCAAGAAAGAGAAAAACTTTGCACGTGCAGATGAGATTCGCCAAAATCTTCTTGATCAAGGCATTGTACTTGAAGATACGCGTCAAGGAACTTTATGGCGACGTGCTGATTAATTCATCAATTAAATTTTGGAAGTGTTGACAGGGTGTGCAAAATCACTATAATTCACACCATATTGCGGGAATAGCTCAGTTGGTAGAGCACAACCTTGCCAAGGTTGGGGTCGCGAGTTCGAGTCTCGTTTCCCGCTCCAAAATTTTAAAAGCTTCAGTCGAAAGATTGAGGCTTTTTTTATTGACTTAGATTCTCAAATAAAGTCGACATAGATTAAATTATTGGAAAGAGGCAACACTTCACAGCCAACAGCCAACAGCCAACAGCCAACAGCCAACAGCCAACAGCCAACAGCCAAATTATTTATAAAAAATGAGATTTTAAATGAATAGTTATAAGTCAAAAATTTAGAAATCGATTACCGCATTTATGCAAAAACGTTAAAGTGTGAGTCAACAAATAAGTGCCTAGCTATTATTCCCATATTAATATTAAAAAAACATAAAATTATTCAATTCCAACGCTAAATTACAACTTAATAATGACCATAGATCCTAGCAACTACGTAATTTTGAAATAACATTATTATTCAATATGTTTTGTTTACAAAAGAGCATCACATGTCACAGCCTTTTTATCGATAATATTTGACTATTCAATTGGGTTAGTCAACTTGAGACTTAAAATGCAAGCAACAATAACAATAGGCGATAAAACAACTCATGGTGGTGTAGTTACTGAAGTTGATAGTACTTTTATTGTTCAGGGAAAAGCTGCTCATCTTCAAGGTATGAAACACTACTGTCCGAAATGCAAAACAATGGTTTCAGCAATAGCTAGTAATAGTCTTGTCTTATTAATGGCAAGGCAATGATTGTCGCTGGAGATAAAACTACATGTGGGGCGACTTTTATTCCAGGTCAAGTTCTAGTTGGAAAGTCACCAGGATTGGGAATGGGTTCATTTTCTCAAAGTACAAATGCTTTAGTTGAATCTAACAATTTAATTGATAACAAAGAGCTTTATAAAGCTCAATTTGAATTCAAAGATGAACACAACGGAACACCTCTTGCTGATTTTTTCTATATTTTAACATTACCAAATGGTGAAAAAATTGAAAACTTTACCGGGAATGATGGCAAAACAATAGTTCATGAAATTGGTTATCAACCTGCTGAGGTGAAAGTTGAAACATTCGATTTATCTAAGCCTATGAAACCTTTTGAGTAAAATTATGAGTGATAAATTAGGTCCAAACACTGAAACAGTTCCTGGTAATGCTAAAGCATGGGAAGGCTACCCTGATAAAATTGAAAACTGTTCTGTCAGTCAACCATTTTGCCTTTTAGAGTTTAATCGGAAAATAGTTCAACCATACAACTTTATGATGTCTGCTCATATGTGGAAACACTTAGCAAATACAAATAAGCTAGAATACGCATTGGCAATTCGTTTTGGATTAGAACATGATGTATTACCACATGAGAATCTATTATCTGCAACAGGCTACCACACAAGAATGTACGTTCTGTTCCAGAGATATTTGAAAAAAAATGTTGTGAAAGAAGCAGCATTAATCGTTGCAGAATTTAAAAGTAATGAGTTTAAAACTAGGTTTGGAACAACTTTCGCTATTCAAGATCTGATTGGACTCAAAGGTACTTTAGATGATCTTAATATTAGTGATGTAATGGCTGGTGCGGCAGTTTTACAGATGAAAAATAGTGGTGAGAAAATCAACCGCTCAATGTACAAATTACTCTTCAACCAAGATTATAATCCAAAAATGCTAAAGGTTTTAGCTGAACAAGGAATTTATCCCGATGTTTAAAAATTCACATTTATTAATAGTTACTATTTTAACTGCTGCATTGTTTTCTACTGGATGTAATTCATCGCCTTCACTTCAACAAGAAGTGGATATTCAAGCAAGTTTTTTACCTACAATGTTACGTATTGATGGAAATATTTTTGCTTTAGCTAATCAAACCTCCCCAAATAATTTAACAATGGAGTTATTCGAATCTACTCTTTTAAAAGCAACTATGCTTCGTAAGTATGAAAAAGAAGCCAAAAATAACTTCAGTCTTGAAAAAGATCGTAATCCTGTAGAGCTTAACTCTATGTGCTTAATGACTAAATTTCTACTCAATAAATCTTACATTGAAAAAGCTAATTTAAACTCGGAGTTCTATGAAGATATTTATGGTTGGATTAATACCAAAAATAAACTTTGGTCAAATTTATTGAAAGATACTACCGCTGGAACGTTTGAATATCCATGTATCGTAAAACAATCAAATATCCCGAACTAGTTCATTCTTATGTTGCAATTAAGCACTTATAAAGTGCTTTTTTATTGACTTAGATTCTCAAATAAAGTCGACATAGATTAAATTATTGGAAGGAGAAAAGAGGAGCTAGCCGACCAAAGTCAAAGTTGCTCCACGCCCAATCACTCTCGAACTTGAACAGGTTTTCATCTTAAATTCACGCTTTTTTTGATAAAATTAATCACTTTAATGCACTTTTTTAGGCTAAAAGCATGAGATTAAATGCTGACTTCTCTCAACCTGTGATGATTGCTCCAGAGGATTACCAATGGATTCAATCCCCAACAGGCGAAGTTAAACGAATGATGTTCGATCGTGTTGGCTTAGAACAAGCAAGAGCAACTAGCCTAGTTGAGTTCCCTTCAAATTCTCAGTTCCCAGAGCATCAACACCCCTTCGGTGAAGAAGTTCTAGTGTTAAAAGGGACTTTTACTGAAGATGATCATCAGCACTATCCATCTGGATGGTATATGCGAAATCCTCACCTTTCTAAACATATTGTCTCGAGCTTAGATGGATGTCTGATCCTGGTGAAACTCATGCAAATGTCTGAAGAAGAAAAATTAGCTACCCGAATTGATACTCGTGACGAGCGAAACTGGACCTATTTAAACAACAGAAAGATTTGCCAACTGTTTCAATCTGAGTATGAACACACCTTTCTCGAAAAACTCGAAAGCCAACAATTTTTCGAATCAACATATCATAACGGTATTGAAATTTTCATTATCGAAGGTGAACTGGTGATGAATGAACGAAATTATTCAGCTGGTTCGTGGATGAGGTTTCCGACTCAACATCGTATTGAAATCAAAGCAGGTGGTTCTGGCGCTTTGATTTATGTAAAAAAAGATCATTTAAAAAATATATGAACCCAAAAAAACCCAATACATTATTGGGTTTTTAAGCTAGTGCATTGATTAAGACTCATCATATGCGCTTTTTTTCCAGACACCCATATCAATAAGCTTCTGAATTTGCTTATCAATCACTTCCGCTTTATATTCGTCGTGATGTCCCTGTTTTTGCTGCAAATACAAATTTTTAGGATATATATTATTTTTATAAATTAATTGTGCGCATTCTGCACGTATATCTTTCATCCAATTGGTCACCTGAGCGTGTGTACGATGATAACGAAGTGCCTCTATATCAACTACACCAGTCACATAGGTAGATCCATTGGTATCATGCTGTTTACCCACTATTTTACCTTTATGGTCCACAATCATAGAAAGACCACCACCACAATCGATCGGTGCTAATGTATTTTCATCAAGATACATCCCCCCAATATTAGGTGCTACTACGTACATATTATTTTCTAAAGCACGAGCACGATTGGAGATTTCAAATACATCATTTTCAGTAAATGAAGCTGGTAAAGATGCACGATAGACGACTTCAGCACCATTCATCGCTAGGCCTCGACCATTTTCTGGAAAATTACCTTCCATTGCCATCATGATGCCCAATCGACCAATTTCCGTATCAACTACTGGCCAAAATGATTGAAGCTCTTCGCCATATTTTTTTACCCACTCATCATACAAATCATGAGGTGATGCTGAACGCTCGCATGGCAATAAAGCAGACATTTTGTGGTGTTTTAAAATAATTTCGCCTTGAGGATTTATAATAAATCCGACATTAAACATAATGCCTGGCCAATCCTCATTTTTAGCTTTGGCTTGCGCCATGATAAAAACATTATGTTTTTTAGCTAACTCACCTAAACGATCTGTTTCAGGGCCTGGTATATCGATCGCACCATCATCCAAAAATTCTTGAATATCAACATCGAGTGCTTCATCGTTGAAGCCCTGTAATGCCCCCTCTGGGAGAACCAACAGTCTTACTGGAATATCTAAAGAACTCAACCATAATGCACCGGATGTAAGTTCCTCTAAATGAGAGATATTTTTCATAATATCTGCTCTACAACTTGTGCCCCATATTGTTGGAACTAATCCTACTACACCATAAGGTTTGATCATTTTATTTTCCTCTAAATCCATTCAGTTTTTTTATGTACTTAAAAATTATCAGTGTACTGATAATTATGCAAGTTCAAAAACCAAATAATTTAGAAAATTATTCTTCATTAATTTTTTTCATCCAATTCCTGACAATTCTTATTTCACTTTCACTAAAACCATCGACTAGAGAATCTTCTAAACGATCAATAGCATCACCACAATCTTCCATAAGTTTTTTCCCTAAATCTGATATCTCAATTAATTGAATTTTCTTATTCGTAGAATGAGAAGTTTTATAGAGAATATTTTGTTTTTCTAATTTTGAGATCATCAAATTTACTGTTTGCGGTGTTAATGAAGCAAAACGTGCTATTTCCGCATTTGTGAAACCTGGGTAAGTCAAAATAATTTTCAAAATTGTGAACTGTGGTGGAGTGATTGAATATTCAGCAAGTACACGCTCCATTTTTAAACGATATACATGAGATGTCTTTCTTAATAAAAATCCAAGGTAACCCGATTCATTATCAAATATTTCAGGTGAATTCGTATTTTTTTTAAACATACCTATTGCCCTTTTATAAAATCATAAATATTATCAGTATGCTGATAAAAAGTATTTGAGTTTAACTTTGCATTATATATGACTAATGCTGCTTAAATTTGAATACCTAGTCACAGTTTAGCTAAAAAAATAATGGAATAAAATCAAACCCTTAAGGATATAGGATACGAAAATGCAGAATACTCTAAATGCTGAAGAACCCGCTTCGGTCAAAAAAAATACGAGATACGCTTGGTACGTAGTCACACTATGTATGTTGGCTTATATATTTTCTTATATTGATCGACAAATTTTAGTCTTGATGATTGAACCGATCAAAGCAGATTTAAATTTAACTGATACTCAGTTTAGTCTATTGCACGGTTTAGCTTTTTCCCTATTTTACGCATTTATAGGATTGCCTATCGCTTATTTAGCAGACCGATTTTCCCGACCAAAAATTATTGCAATTGGCATTATTTTTTGGAGCTTAGCAACAGCGGCTTGTGGTCTAAGTAAAAACTTCATTCAACTTTTTCTTTCAAGAATGGGGATTGGCATTGGTGAAGCAGCATTATCACCCGCAGCATATTCCATGTTTAGTGATATGTTCAGTAAAGACAAATTAGGTAAAGCCGTTGGTATTTACTCCATTGGTTCTTTTATCGGTGGAGGGATGGCTTTTCTCGTTGGCGGCTATGTAATCAGCTTATTAAAAGATGCAACGTTTATTGATGTTCCTTTACTCGGCATGATGAAGGCTTGGCAAGTTGCCTTTATTCTCGTTGGATTGCCAGGCGTTTTTATTGGTCTTTTATTTATTTTAACAGTAAGAGATCCGCAACGAACAGGACAAAAACTCGATGCCTCAGGTAATGTCGTAAAAGTTAAATTTACGGATTCGTTTAAATTCTTAAAAAAGCACAGTAAGACATTTACCTGTCACTACATGGGCTTCACATTCTATGCAATGGCATTGTTTTGTGTCATGAGCTGGTCACCTGCATTTTATATGCGTAACTTTGGTCTAAGTCCTGTTGAAACAGGTTATATGTTAGGAACGATTCTACTTATCGCAAACACATCTGGCGTTTTCTTTGCAGGCTGGTTAACTGACTATCTGACAAGTAAAGGTCGACGTGATGCTGCAATGTATGCTGGTTATTTAGGTGGTTTAGGAATTATCTTACCGATTATTAGCTATACATTAGTAGACTCACTGTGGTTATCTGTTGCTATTTTTACAGTGGCTATGTTCTTTGCATCTTTCCCAATGCCAACCTCTACAGCAGCTATGCAAATTTTAGCTCCAAATCAATTACGAGCTCAAATTTCTGCAATTTTCTTGTTAATCAGCAGCTTAATTGGTTTAGGTATTGGAACTACTTTAGTCGCATTAATTACCGATAAAGTATTCGGGGATACCAACATGGTGGGTTATTCAATTTCAATCGTAGGTGGATTCTCAGCGTTATTGACGATTATTTTACTCAAAACAGGATGTAAACATTTTGTGAAAAGTCTAGATGTAGAAAAAGATGAAATGGTCATATAAGAAGTGATTTATGCAAAATTACATAAAGCATTTTCTAAAATCTAAGCTCATATTTAGTTTATTTTAGAAAAAGAACTCGAACATCTGTTCGAGTTCTTTTTTCTCAACTGAGAATCAATAATGATTAAACTAATCAAAGGTAGAAAAAAAATAATCAACGTCTACTTGTTGCAAGCCAAAGCCGCATTATGATGAATACCCATGTCCGATGCCCGATTAAATAAAGATAAACGACGTATCCCCTGTCAGGTCTAGGCTTTCAACATTTTTCGTTTGAAGAGCAGATTATTCTCCCTACTTGAATAGAAATCACTCTCAAATTTACTAAAATGCGTTCAGGACTGCTGAATGAGGAAAACTCACTTCCAGAAGCTGATTTAACTTAACTCATTCAAAGTGTGAATATTGTTAGACGATATGATGCCGAACCATATAGCGCGTTAACAAAAAAAGAATATTGTTTAGGTGATCAATCAGATGAGTGCGTAATTATTATTTATACTCATCTCTGAATCAGATTCAGTCTTACAACTTTTGAGTAATCGCAAAAAAAAAGACTCGGCCTTAAAAGTCCGAGTCAGGTTGTAGTCAAATATTGAACATTTTTTAAGAAAGATTTACTTTTTGAATACCATTTCTACCTGGGAAATCCTTGGCTAAAGATCGGGCATTAGGCATTTTTAACCATAATCTTAATAATTTTCTTCGCTTTGAGATGTCTTCATCATCTACAAATGACGATCGTGAATGCATTACACAATAGTTATTACAGAACTGCATATCACCCGGTTCAAGCATCATATCTAGTCTGAGATCAGGATCTTGTATGTACTGATCGAAAATATCAAGCGCATCGACTTGAACTCTGGATAAAGGTATTCCTTTTCGCTCATGCCCAAGTTCAATATAAGCTCTTAAATAGCGACAGCTTAATTTGTTTTCATAATAACTAAAAATTGGTGTCAAGGTAGGTTCTAGATCTCCCAAATGATCACAATATGTTGGATGATAATAATAACCAAGATATTCAGGATAATTTTCTAAAATTCTATTGTAGACTGTTGCAGCACTGACGAGACTACTCAATCCTCCACTCTTTGCTTTTCTAATTGATAGCAATCCAACTACGTCAGATAAGTCAGTGTGGTAAGGGAGATATGCGTTTGTTTCATAAACTCGCGTTGATTTGTTGTTAAGATCACCAACGTTTTCTACTTTACCCAATAAATCGCCTTTAGGATTTTGGGTAACGGGTTGACCCATATACATGCCTATTAAATAGTAAATAATCGCCAATTGGCGTTCACTAAATTTAGAGACATCCAAACCTTTTAATAGAAAGAAACCATATCCATTCTCAAGCTCATCGGCATATTTTTTAAATTCAGATAAAACTTGTGAATTATTAATCGTTAAATGCGTGTTATTCAATTGATCAATTTCTAGATCTTGTTGTTCTATCAATTGCAAATTTTGGCTTAATTCATGAAGCATTTCTGCGCTTAAATAATAAATCCAATCTGTCTGATTTTTTAGGTCTTTGCCCACCCATGCCGACTTATGACTGATTTTCTCTTTTAATATCGTATTCATCGCAATTTATCCCTGAACTAGTGTTTGTTTTCCTGCATTTTTCGAACCATCGCATTAAAAAACTTATCTGCGAAAGCACTTTCTTGAATTAACATTTGAGTTAAGTCTGCACACTTCTGTTTTACGATATGATCTAATTCAACATCGTCACCACGCATTGAATCCGCTTGGCATTGTATTTCTGCCGCACGTTGAACTGTCCAGAGTAGGAAAAAAGCTTTTTCAATCGTACTCTCTCCCACAGCTACACCATGATTTCTAAGTACCAGAATGTGATGATCACCTAAACTTTTGATCATTCTTTGTTTTTCTTCTTCGAATAGGGTAATGCCTTCAAAGGCATGATAGCCTACCCGACCATATAACTGCGCACCATAAAAATTGTCATTTTTAAAGCCATCTTTCTTTTGTGCAATGGCACTGATTGGTGTGGTATGTGTATGTATTAAACATCGAATATCATCACGAGCACCATGAACAGCACTATGTAAAGCAAATCCTGCAGGATTGGCATCATATTCAGAATGAATCACTTTATTACCGTTTAAATCAACTTTTAATAAATTTTCGGGTGTGATTTCCGTATAGTTCAAGCCGAAAGGATTTACTAAATAATAGTGTTCAGCTCCTGGTAAGCGCGCTGAGACATGATTAAAAATTGTTTCCGTCCAACCAAAATAATCAATAAGGTGATAACAATTCGCTAATTTAACTCTGAGCTCCCATTCAGCTTCAGACACATTCAATACATTATTTTTCATCTTCATTATTCCTTGTTCTGGCTTGTTCGCTTAAATAGACCGTTAATTCATATATAAGTTTGGATGTCGGCATCGGACATTCATAAGCATCTGCCAATTCAAATACAGCTTCTGCAATGGGTGCTAACTCTAAAGGGCGATGATTTTTGTAGTCATGCCACATTGATGTATATGTTTCCCCCATCTCTGAACCCAATTTTAAAAATGTGTTTGGGTCGATATTGATACGAGCGCCATAGCAAGCCGCAACAGCTCGAACTTCATATAAAATTTGTTGCGTAATTCGAGTTAAATTGTGATCAGAATAAATTTTACTTAGCGGAGCATCAGCCACAACCGATAATGGGTTGGAGCTCAAGTTAGCCATAACCTTGGTCCAAATTTGATCTCGGATGTTCTCTACGGGTCGTGCTTCGATACTTGTATTTTCAAACAATTCAACAAGCGCATGTAATCGTTCAGTCATTTGATGACTTGGCTCACCAAAGATCAACAAATATGGATTGTCTGATTTGACCTCATTTCCATTGACACTTTGCGCTGTAATAAATACGACAGCGCCAATTAAATGTTCTAATGGAAAATGGTCATTTAAAACGCCCTGTTGATCTAAACAATTTATGCTTGAATGTTCAGAGTTATTCTCTAAACCGTAAAAATACCAAAAGGGTATGCCATTCATTAACGGCACGATGACTGTCGCGTTATGCATATAACGCTTCAGCTGAGTTGAGATTTCGTATAAAGCGTTAAACTTGGTTGCTATAAATATAAAATCCTGTTTTTCAATGCATTCTTCAGTATCCACAATTCGAGATGGATGTACTTGAAATTCACCCAGTACATCTTTTAAATGAATCCCTTTTTGCTTTAGCGTTTCGACTTTTTCCCCTCGCGCTAGAACAGTGACTTGGTGTCCTGCTAGCGTTAATCTAGCAGCAACTACACAGCCTATGGCTCCAGCACCATATACCAAAATTTTTTTTGACATCCATTCAAATCCCTGAAAAGCGTATGAGTAGTTATGTTCTAAATAGATAATACGTCTTGATGCTTACTATTAATTCCTAAGTAACTTTCGATGATTCTTGGATCTTCAACTAAATCAGAGCCCCTTCCTTCCATTGATAGTTCTCCCATTTCAAGGACATAAGCATAATCTGCAAGTTTTAAAGCAGCTCTGGCATTCTGCTCAACTAACAAGATAGACACGCCATGTCCTCTTAATTGGTCAATGACCTTAAAAATTTCTCGAGTGATGAGTGGTGCTAATCCCAAACTCGGCTCATCAAGCATCAACAATTTAGGTTTAGCCATGAGTGCACGACCCACTGCAAGCATTTGTCGTTCACCACCAGAAAGTGTTCCTGCTTGCTGAGATCGTCTTTCTTTCAAACGAGGAAAAATGTCATACACTTCATCTAAAGTGCTGAAAATTTCTTTGTCTCTTTGGCGATAGCGTTGAAAAGCGCCAAGCATAAGATTGTCTTCAATAGACATTGTTCCAAATAACTCCCGTTTTTCAGGCACTAATCCGAGCCCACGAATGACCATTTGCTCAACCTGTGGACATTGCTCCACATGCCCATCGAAATCGACGTTTCCTTTAGAACCCAGCACCCCCATAATTGCAGACAATAAAGTTGTTTTACCCGCACCATTTGGACCAACAACAGAAACAATTTGGCCTTGATTAACACGCATATTAAAATTTGAAAGCGCTTCGACTTTTCCGTAAGCAACACTCAAATTATTTACTTCTAGCAGAGGCGTGCCCTCTTGATTTCCAAGCATTGTGATCATGCAGCACCTCCTAAATAAGCTTCCAATACAGCTTCATTTTTTTGAATTTCTTCTGGTAATCCTTCAGCAATTTTTTGACCGAACTCCATGACCACAATTCGGTCTGCGAGATTCATGACAAAGTCCATATCATGCTCGACCAAGAGAATTGCCATACCTTCAGCACGTAATTTAGATAGAAGTTCAGCTAAGGCTTGTTTCTCTTTAAATCTTAATCCTGCTGCGGGCTCATCAAGTAGTAATAAGCTTGGGTTCGCACATAAAGCACGTGCAATTTCTAAAATACGTTGCTGCCCGAGTGCTAAACTGCCAGCTTCGACATACAAATATTCTCCAAGCCCTACACGTTCTAGTTGATATTTAGCCTCATTGAGAAGTTCATTTTCTTCAACTCGATCAAGAAGTAACATGGATGAGATGACACTTTTTTCTCCGCGCAAATGTGCACCTATGGCTGTATTTTCTAATACAGTCATTTCAGGCAATATTTTTACGTGTTGGAATGTGCGACTCAATCCTAATTTTGCAATTTCTCTGGATGGTATGCCATTTATTTTTTTACCTTTAAATAAAACTTCACCACTTGTTGGAACATCTACACCTGATATTTGATTGAACATGGTACTTTTACCAGCACCATTCGGACCAATTAAAGCGAGAACCTCTCCAGCGTGAATTTTCAGATTCATTTCATTGTTCGCAACCAAGCCACCAAATTTTTTCGTGATGTTCTTCGCATCTAATATCAATTCACCCTTGTTGATTTGATTTTCTACTTTGTCCATTTGAGGAATGGGGTGGATTGAAGGATATAAATCTACAGGCTTATATTTATTTGGGATCAACTTAGTAATAAATGACCAAATCCCTGATGGTGCTTTTTGCATCAATACAACAATGATTAATCCAAATACGATTGTTTCATAATGACCTTGTCCGCCAAAAATAATAGGCAAAGCGTCTTGCAACCATTGGCGTACCATGGTGAATATGCCTGCACCTAATATTGCACCCCAAATACTACCGACACCGCCTAACAACGCCATAAACAAGTAGTCGATACCCATTTGGAGTCCAAAAGGTGTCGGGTTAATAAAAGTTTGCGTGTGTGCATAAAGCCACCCTGAAATTGATGCAAAAATTGCAGCAATCACAAAGATGATCATTTTTGCTCTAAACGTATTTACTCCCATAGACTCAGCCATTACTTGTCCGCCTTTCAAAGCACGGATTGCTCGCCCCTCTCGAGAATTTAAAAGATTTTTTGTCAAAATAATGGCAATAAATACAATGAGCCAAATGAGGTAGAACATTTTGTTGCCGTTATCAAAGGCAAATCCTGCGATAGAAATAGAGGGAATATTCGAAATTCCAGAATGCCCACCTAAAGTTTCAATGGTCGAAAAGAAATAATAAAGTGAAATGCCCCAAGCGATCGTACCTAAAGGCAGATAATGCCCTGAAAGTTTAAGTGTTAAGCCACCCACCAAAATCGCAGATGCGACTGTAATGAATATTCCGAGCAGAAGTCCAAACCAAGGATTGCCACCTGTCCATGCGAGGAAACTTGGTAATTGTTCAGTCACAGTTAAGTAAGCAGTTGCGTATGCGCCAATTCCAACTAAGGCTGCTTGACCAAATGTAGTCATGCCTCCAACGCCTGTCACCAATACAAGACCTAACACGACTAATGCATTTAGACCAATATAGTTCAATAAAGTGACTTGATAGGTCGGTAAAAAAAATGGGCTGATGAATACAATTAGCGCAAATATAAAGAAATAAGTTTTTGATTTCATTCTTCATCCTCCTCAACATGACGAGTTGTGAGTGATTTCCAAAGTAAGAAAGGAATAATTAATGTAAAGACGATGATTTCTTTGTAATCACTTGCCCAAAACATTGAGAAAGACTCAATAACACCAACAATCACGGCACCAATTGCTGCGACTGGGAAGCTGATTAGTCCTCCAATGATTGCTCCTACAAATCCCTTCAGACTTAAAATAAATCCTGAGTCGTAATACAGGGTTGTGATCGGTGCAATTAAAATGCCTGATAACGTTCCGATAAATGTAGCTAAAACAAAAGTCAGTTTGCCCGCAAAGATTGGAGAAATACCCATGAGCTGTGCACCGACTCGATTGACAGCGGTTGCATGCAAAGCCTTACCATAGAGTGTTTTTTCAAAGAAATACCAAAGCACTAAAATCATCACAAAGAATGAAACGATAATGATCAAAGTTTGACTGCTTAAAACAAGAGTTCCAATCTCAAAGCTTTTGTCACTAAATGGTTGTGTTTGAGCACCATTTGGACCGAATATCACGAGTCCTAAACCGACTAATGCCACATGAACCGCTATCGACACGATCAACAAAACTAAAGGTTTGGCTGCGACTAAAGGTTGAAAAAAAGTGCGATACATTTGAGGACCAAGCGGTGTAATCACAGCCAAAGTCAATAAAACTTGAATTGGCATTGGAAGCGTCGCTAAAGGTAGTGTGTACATTGCGATAACGATCAAAGAAATATAAATCAATGACGCAATAAAAATTTTGATATTAAATATTTGATTTTTAGAAAATTTAGCGTATAAATCCAGACTTGTATTGACAATAAAAAACGCAACTACCAGCCAAACTATTAAGCTTGGAATACCTGCTTGAATGGATGCCAAAGTCAATGCACCAAATACAGCAAATTCACCCAATGGAATAAGTAATATCCGAGTGACAGTAAAAACTAAAATGATACATAGCGCTAATAATGCATAAATAGCACCACTGGTAATACCATCCTGCCCCAAAATTAACGCGATATTTAAATCCATAACATCTTCCTACCCTTTTTTGAGGATGAATTTACCTAGAGCGATATATGCATATCGCTCTGAGTTCATTTATGAAAAGCTAAATTTACTTCAGTAGTTTCCACTGACCATTTTTAACAATGATCATTTCACGCCCACGCTTGTCAAATCCACTATGATCAGATGGGCTCATGTTATACACGCCTTGAGTTCCTGCGACTTCTTTTGTAGATTCCAATGCATCACGTAGAGCTTCACGGAATTGCACGGTGCCAGGCTTTGCTTTTTTCAAAGCAGTCGGTACAGCTTTTTCAAGCAAAATACCTGCGTCATACACATTTGCCCCGAAGGTTGCAGGTGTTTGTTTATATTTTGCTTTATAATCATTGATATATTTAGTAGCAATTTTCTTAGAAGGATGTGTATTAGATACTTCATTTAAAACAAGCATTAAACTGGCAGCTAAAATCGTATTTTCTACTTTCTTGCCACCCATTTTTAAATATTGATCTAAAGCCGCACCATGTGTTTGATAAATTTGCCCTCGATAGCCTCGATCATATAAAGCAGTTTGTGGAGGCACTGCTGAACTACCTGGTGCTGCAACTAGAATTGCCTGTGGTTTTTTACTTATGAGTTTTAACGCTTGACCAGTTAGAGAGGTATCTTGACGTTGAAATGATTCTTGAGCAACGATTTTAATCCCATTTTTCTTTGCTAAATTCGCTAAGACTTTTCCCCAGTTTTCTCCATACGGATCAGCAGTACCGATAAATCCTAGAGTTGTAATTTTTCGCTTCACCATATCTTGCACAAGCGCTTCTGCGATGATTTCATCATTCTGAGTGGTCTTAAACACCCATTTTTTTTGATCCGTCATTGGCATGACTATCGTAGAAGTACCAACAGGTGCAAGAAGAGGTACTTTCGCTTTAGCAATTGTCCCTATCACTGCAGAAGCATTTGGTGAACCAGAAGGACCAATAATTGCATCAACTTTGTTTTCTTTAATTAGTTTCTCGACAGCTTTGACAGATGCTGTAGGATCACTCGCATCATCAAGAGAAATATATCGAACATTTTCATTACCAATTTTTTTAGGTAATAAAGCAACTGTATTTTTTTGTGGTATACCTACCATTGCTACAGGTCCGGATGATGATGTCACAACTCCAATCGTGATATCAGCTTGAGCATAAGTGGCAATTGCGATTAAGCTTGTTGATAATAATAATTTTTTAAACATCATATAATCTCCAGTTTGTCCATTAACTGTTTATGTAATTAGAATTTATAGCTATATGTAGTAATGATTCGATTTTCAACAAAATCATTACCATTGGTTGTTCCTGCACCATATTTAGTAGTCGTGTCGATATACCTCCATTCTATACCCAACCCTTTAAAAGACCCTTCTGGAACGGTGTAGCCGACAATGAAATTAGCTTCAGTTTCTTTATTATCTGGTAGGCCATTACGCTCTATGTTCGTACCATATAAATAACGCAAAGTCGTTCTTAAACCCGGCAAACCAACATTTTTAAAGTCATAAGAATAAAGTGCATGATAAGTAAGTTCTTCAGGTTTGATGAAACCTAAAGTTGACCAAGTATGTAGGAAAGGTTGAGGAGCGAATCCATCAAATGTTGGAAAATTGGTATCCCCGGAATTTTTTTGAACACCTGCAGCAAAACTATGTGAGCCATTTTGAATGTTGGCCTGAACGCCAAATGTTTTGCTATCTATGTTTCCATAGTATTTGTCACCAGCTTCACTGTTATGGAAATAACGTGCATCTAATTTGATTTTAGAGTCGCCAATTTGAGTGTTATATGCTGCATTTAAATAATGTTGGTTATAAATATCTTCCAGCTGACCAAACCAGTAAGAGCCTGAAATTTTAGGGCTAAAATTATAGTCTAAACCAACATAACTTAAACCATTACTTTCTATTCTTGCTTTACCTGGTGCAAACAAGCTTAGTTTTTCAAACTCATCATCATTACGCGCATTAATATGCGTGATTCGTCCAGCAGACAGTTTTAAATCTTGAATGGCTTTGGTTTCAAATGCCGCACCAGCATATGTTGTCACCAACTGACGTGAATCATCAATAAATGCAACAGGTGTTTTTGGCGAAAGTTCCCCAACTAATAGCTCAGAATCTTTATATTTCAGCTTTAAGGTTGCACCAAATTTATTATAACTACGTTCTTGCTCATTTTTTATGGGATCAAATGGTAAGATCGAATCAGACCTTTCAGCATTATGATTTGATAATCTTAGTGCGTAACTTGAAGTCACGTCAAAACCCACCTGAATGGGTGTATTGGTATAACCTGAACTAAACTTTAGACCTAATGCTTGTGACCAACTACCAACATCAGGCTGTGTTGTGTTATTTCGATCAATAAAGAAATTTCTTAAATTTATTGTCGTTTGACTATCTTTTACCAAGTCCGCATAAACTGCTGTATTACAGCAAATTGCTAGTATTGCAAATGTAGGTAACTTTTTCACTCAACTTCCCCTTAGTTTTTTACTGATTTTCTCACTCAACCCTGTTTAATTTTTTCTATTCAGCTATATGAAATTTCATATATTCAACCCAATTCTTTTCCAATTCCATAGAAAATTCAATTTTCTTTTAAGTATATTTATATACCTTAATTAATAATTAAATCCCTTTTAAATCTTCATAGATTGAAAAAAAGGCCAAATGATCTAACATTTAGCCCAATTTGATTTAATGAATACCCGCAATATCTTTTAGAATGGTGATAAAGGTATTCTTTTCTTGGTCACTGTATTTTGCAAATACTTCATTTTGATGCTCATCAGCTATATCAAATAAATAATGTGCGGTTTTTTTACCTTTATCCGTTAATTGGTAGAATTCTTCTGTTTCGACTAGTAGCTCATCCTTCTTAAGGATTTCCGCTGCTCTTTCTATTTCTCGCATAGGCATTGCTATATCACGTGGTAAATCATCTTTGCATGAACTTGCACCACTGCCTAGCACTAAAAGCATTCGAGCTTCACTCGTTCTAAAACCTGTGACTAATTGCTTTGGGATGTAATCATTTTGATAAAACTTGAATGCTCGACTCATGAGATAGGCAACATTATTATATAAGTTACCTTGATATAGTTGACCCAAATCATCAGTTTGGACTGGATTTGAATCTTTAATTCTTAACATTGGGTGTGGTGTTACTGCTGAGTACGCACCCTGGTGATATACTAATGGACTACGACCTTCATCTTGAAAATTAACGACCTTTCCAATAATAATCCAGTGATCCCCGCCTTCTACAATTTGAAATAATTCACATTCAAAAACAGCAGAGCAATTTTCCAGAACTGGAGCATTACCTACACCCAAACGGTAGTTTGCTCCTTCGAATTTATCAATATTGCGTTTAGCAAATTTATTCGATACCTCGATTTGAGATCCAGATAAAATATTGACTGCAAAATGACTAGAGTTTTTAAAAACTTCAAAACTGGTCGATTTTTTATCAATACTCCACAAGATTAAAGGTGGGTCTAATGAAACTGAGTTAAAACTATTGGCAGTTACACCCACTTTTTCACCTTGCGCATTTTGCGCTGTAATAATGGTAACCCCAGTTGCAAAATTACCGAGTGCTCTGCGGAATTTCATCGGATCAATAGCTTGTTCTTCCGATTTTTGATAACTATTCATTCCCTTCTCCTGAATCCCAAATTGACCTTCCATGATGGCAATTCAACTATTAAATATCTAAAACTAATCTCGGTGTTTTTGATCGAGAACAACACACTAAAATCTGCTCATTACTTTCTTTTTCTTCGTCAGTAAAGTAGACGTCTCGATGATCGGGTTCGCCTTCAAGCACATCACACATACACGTTCCACAAACGCCTTGTTCGCACGATAACTCGACTTTTATCCCTTCTCGCGCTAAAGCTTGCAGAATAGTTTCCTCTGGAGCTACTTGAATCGTTTTACCACTTTGTTGTGCAACAACTTCAAAACTAGCACCACCTAAATCAATATCTACCTGAAAATATTCTTTATGTAATTGATCGGAACTAAAACCCTTAGACTCAGCAAGATTAATAATCCAATCCATAAATCCATTAGGACCACAGGTATATAAATGTGAATCTTTGGCAATATCTTTCATTGCGTGATCAAAAAATTCACGATGATTTGCACCATCATCTTTAAAATGGAAAGTTGTATAACTCGCTAAGGGACCTTGCTTGATTTCATCTACAAATGCAGCGGTTTGTTTGGAAGCTGCACAATAATGCAATTCAAATGACTTATCGTTATTTAATAAATCATAAGCCATGGTAATTAACGGTGTAATCCCAATACCACCACCAACTAAAATGCTGTGAGATGCATCTAACAATGGGAACAAATTTTTAGGATGGCTGACTTGTAGTTGCATCCCTTCAAAGATGTCATTAAACGCCGACAGTGACCCCCCTCTTGATGCTTCGTCTTTTAAGATCCCTAGTCGAAAAACACCTTTTAAACTAGGATCTTGACATAGAGAATACTGACGGATTAACCCATTAGGCAGGAATAGATCGATATGTGATCCAGCTTCGATTTCAGGTAATGGAGACTCAGTTGCTGAAATTAAATCTAAGACAACAACATTTTCCGCTTCTACTGATCTTTTATTTACTATTACGGAGTATTTTTCGTTCATAGTTTTCCCCCTTTATGACTAAGCCAATGCTTAGCGCATAAATAGTCCTCCGTTAATATCCCATGTTGCTCCTGTCACAAAAGCTGCTTGTGGGGATGCTAACAAAGCACAAGTTTCAGCGATAAAACTCATACTGCCTAAAGCCTTGACAGGAATGTTATTGATAAACGCTTCCATTTTTTCATCTGAAACAACGCTGTGTACTATTGGAGACTCCATTGGTCCTGGTGCTACGGCATTTACCGTCACACCTTTAGCGGCAAATTCTTTTGCAAAAATTTTAGTCAAAGTTACGATTGCCCCTTTTGAAGCTGCATAATGCGCTCCCGTTGCAGTACCACCATTCTGACCAGCCAATGAAGCCATGTTGATAATTCGACCAAAGCCTTTAGATGCCATATATTGACCAATAATTTGGCATGACTGAAAGGTTCCTCGTTGGTTGACTTGTGTCACCCAATCAAAATCACTCGCAGTGATTTCAAGGACAGGAGTTGCTTTAGTTACTGTGGCGTTATTGATTAAAACATCCAACTTGTTGAAATGAGTTTCAATCCAACTCACTGCTTCTCTAAAGTCCTGCTCTACTGATATATCCAGTTTTAAGGGATACATTTGCGATGGATACTGACTCTCAGCTTTAGCACTTTCCGCTTTTTCTAAGGTACTTGCAGTTAAAATAACTTGATGCCCTTGTTCAGCAAAATATTCAGCAATCACATTACCTAAACCAGAGGCAGCACCAGTAACCAAAACAACTTGTGACATGGTCACCTCCTATAGAATGTAACTGATACCAGCTAAGGTATCTGTCGAATTGACTAGATTGATAATTTTACGGTCTATTTTGAGTTCGCCATTCTCTTGACGTATTAGCTCATAAATCACATCAGCAGTGTAATGACGCAAATTTTCTTTGCGGAACTCTCTTAAATTTTGTGCACAGCGTAAAATTATCTTGTGATCAGTTTCTTCAATAATTCGCACACGTGACAGGCTACGAACAGTATTGGCCTTGGGAGCTGTCGAGATTGCTTCACCATTTTCTAAACGCTCTACACGTAATTGACGCATGTGGTGATTGTCATATGCATAGTTCAAATGGTTTTCGTAATCTGTCAATGATGGATCAATTGGAATGATGTATTTGCCATTTTCATTCCATAAATTTAACCATGCTTGATACTCTGAATGATCTAACATGTCAGCTTCAGCCCAAATGAATGCTGTTACTTCGTTCAAAAGATTTAAATTAATTTTCATGCTCTTCCCCTTAAGCCGTCATCAACTTTTTCCATTGTTGGTAAGCGCCACGCATGCCTGTTTCAGCACTCACGTCACTCTTCAGACCATCTTCAGTTTTGACTTCTCCTGGTAAACCACGGTTCAACATGATCCAAAGATCATTGCCCGCATTTGCACCATGCTGTACACGCTCCCAAGCTTCCGCATCATCTGGCGTACCAAAACCGAAAGGACCTTGGAAATGTTCATGTAGACGTAGGCGATATTGGTTGGCAATTTGTGGTCCACCATCCATCGTAATCACTGAGTGGTGAATTTCAGTTTTATCTACCGCTAATGGTTGCATTACACGGAAGAACGCCATAGAACATGCAATGTTAGGGAAAATATTTAAGTTAAAGCCCGAACCACCTACAGCACGGCAAATTCGACGAACTTCAAGTTCCTCATGACCTTCTTCACGTAGCGCTTGGGCAAGTTCTTCAAAACGCTCTTGGATTGGTCGCTCCATCAACTCTTCATCAAGATCTACCAGTTCTGGAATCATCACCATCACGCTGTGACCATTTCCTAGATCTTCAACATAGCCTGGTTGATTTTCAAAGTTGAAAAGCTCTTCTGTTTTTTCGTCTACAGAACTTAAGAATGATTTATGAACCAATGGGAAATGATACGCGTCAGTTGTATTTTCCAACTGAATCTTCCAATTACCTGGGAATGTAAAACGATGTTCACCTAATACTTTGACTGGATAACCTGCGCCTTGCTTCATGAATAGATCAATCCACTTTTTCGCAGCACCTAAAAAGTCTTCTAATGGCTCAATATCGTCTTTGAAGGTCGCAAAGATCATGCCGTTATATTCTTCTACACGTAGGCTGATCAGTGGAAATTCAGATTTATCTAAACATTCGCCATAACTTTCAGGTGAAGGAACGCCACGCAATGTACCATCTAAAGCGTAACTCCAACCATGATATGGACATACAAAGCTATTTGTTTTGCCTTTTTTATGCTCACAAACTGTAGCAGCACGATGGCGACAGCGGTTGAGTAAAACGTGGACTTTTTTCTTACGATCTCGTACAGCCACTACAGGTTGTTTACCAATATTAATCGTTTTATAACTACCAGCATCTGGAATTTCACTTGCATGAGCAACCCAAACCCAAGTGCTGTAGAAAATTTTTTCCATTTCATCTTCAAAGATTTGTGCATCTTTATATAAAGAGGTATGCACTCGGTCACTTTGAACTAATTCATTGTAATCAATTTCAATATTTTGAACTGGTATTGCACTATTCATCATGTATTCCCTTATAACTGTTTATGCAACTCAACCGACTAAATTTGATTGCGGTACTGGTAACTCATCATCACTGGTCCAATGCGTTACTGGTCGACTGAAAATATTTTCTGTTTGGAAGTGTTTGATTTTCCAAATGCCATTATTTTGTTGCTTAAAACGGATTGTCAGTTTGGCTGCATTCAAGTGGCTTGCACCCGTTTTGAAAGTTGATGTTTGCAACATCAACCAGTGACCAACAGCCACATCACCATCAATATAAATTTGTTCAGAATTCACAAAATGTGCATTCATAACAAAATGCGAGTCCTTCAGCGTGTATGTTTTAAACATGTCATATACTGCCTGCCAAGACTCAAGCCGACCAAATGACTGGGCGTATTTTTTCCCTACCCCCTCCCAAATACACTCACGATCAAATAAATCCATCAGCGCTTCTAAATTTGTGTTTTGATTAAGTTCATCACAAATTTCCATATAGCGATTTACGCAATTACGAATTTGATTCTGCGCTTCCAACTGTTGAAGACGTTGAAGAATGCTTTTGAGTTCATTAGAGTCGACCATATCGATATCCTTATCGTTGAATAATTAATTCACGACCAACTCTTGCTTCAACTTTGCAATACTTCCAAAGTTTATATGGACCTTCTCCGACCACAGTCGTACGGAATAAATTACATGCAGCATGAACTGTTTCAATATCAGGCACATCAGCCAATAAATAGGTTGTCCAAGGCCAACCCGTACTTGCACCTACCATGCTTTGATCATCATCTAAGTTGCCGTATACATGAACGCCAGGTAAATCATGGATACCATTCCACATTTCACCAAATGCTGCCCATACTGCCTTTGCTTCTGCTGGCTCTGCATCAAAGAAGTTTTGGTTAATCCCCATACAGAACAATACGCGTAATGATTTTTTAGCTTCCATTTCGATTTCCTTCTTTTCGGTCATTTATAAATATCCAGGTGTCGGATTAAGCCCAAAGCTCATCGCACCAGCATTTTGTAAAGTTGCATCACCCATAAATGCATGCTGTGTCACGACATTCGTGTCATTCACAAAGCGACTAAATGGATGGTTGGTATAAATGGCAGTCATGCCAGCTAACATTTGCATTTTGCGTGTGACCTTTGCACAGACTCTTGCAGCATGTGTACAAGATAGACGCATATCACTAATTAAATGTGGCGCAGGTTTTCGCCCGTTGAGTACTTCTTCCCATACAATATCCATGGTGTTGTAGAACCATGTTCTTGCAGCTAGGAACTCAGCTTCAGCTTTCGCAAATTCGTACTGAGTGATAGGTCGATTAGCAATTTCTGCACCTCCAGTAATCGACGACTTACCTGGAGCTAATTTTCTAAATTCTTCCAATGACGCCGAGGCTACGCCAATTCCGACTACGGTGAGGACTTGAGTCGCCAAAGAGAGGGATGGATATTTGAAAAATGGTTCGCTGAGTTTAGATGGCTCACCCCGAACAAAAGTCCAATGCTCAGGTACAAGTACATTATCGACAATGAGATCGTGACTACCTGTGCCTTTTAAACCTACTGTATCCCACGTCATTTCAATTTGTGCTTTATGCGCTGGTAAAACAGCCATACGTGGTAAGCCATGAGATTCATTATCTTTGATCGGGGCAATGCCTACACCAACGATATCTGCACCTTTACAACCACTTGAGAATTTCCAACGGCCTTTTACAACTAAACCATCATCGGTCACTTGAGCAGCTTGCGGTGGAAAAATTCCACCAGCAAAAACGATATCTGGGCCATTTTTATAAAGTTCAGAAAGTGTCTCTTCAGGTAAACTCCCAAGATAAGCTGGGCTCATACCAAAACTTGCAACCCAACCTACTGATCCATCTGCTTTAGAAAGCCTTTCAATAAGTTCACAAAACGTACGCGGTGAAACCTCATCACCACCGAAACGTTTAGGAACTAAAGCACGATATACCCCAATTGATTTCAGTTTTTGAATAATGTCTTGACTCACGTATGCTTGTTCGTCGAATTCACCCGAACACGCTCGCTGTCTAATCTCTTGACATAATTCTTCAAGATCAATCAAGCTCTCAGTTTGATCTTTGGCTAAATTGCTCATTTGCCACCTCCTTGTGAATGCTTCGTAATATCGACAATGTGTTGTGCAATAGCACACAATTTTTCATCTTCACCATGCTTAGCGATTAATTGCATACCGACAGGTAAGCCATTTGATGTTTCATATGGAATCGTGAGCGCTGGATGGCCCGATAAATTAAATGGTCGCACGAGCTTAGTTAAATTGAGGAAAGCAACAGTATTTTCAGCTTCGTCTAATTTAGGTGGAAATTGAGGTAGTGTCGGCAGTATCAAGACATCAACGTTGTTGAGTAAATCATTGATCTGCTTTGTGAATTGAGTTCTGATTAATTCAGCATTTTCAACATCTTTTTGAGTGGTTTCAGATGCTTTTAATAAACGCTGCTGAACATCATTGGCTAGAAGTCCAGTTTGAGTAAGATCATGATATGCACCCCAAGTTTCATAATTAATGATCGACATACCTGCTTGATATGCTTCATCAATATTGTTTATGACTAGATTTTTTTGAGGTAAATCAATTTTTGTTAACTCAGCATCTAAGACATGCCAAATTTCAGATTCCGCTTCGACACGCAATATTCCTAATTGAATCTGCTGTTGATCAATTTGGATTTGTTTAAAAGTAGGATCAATGATTTGCATAGCAAGAATCAGATTATTGATATCTGATGCGAATGGCCCAACACAGTCTAAAGTGGTATCTTTTGGCCAAACCCCAACACGGCTAACACGCCCAAATGAAGGTTTTAAACCATACACTCCACAGCAAGCGGCTGGCATACGAATTGAGCCACCTGTATCTGTACCAATACTAAAGTCTGCTAGACCCGCCGCAACAGCTGCAGCCGAACCACTGGAAGAACCTCCAGGAATAAGCTTCGGATACTTAACATTTAAAGGTGTTCCGAAGTTTTTGTTTACTCCAGTTATACCGAATGCAAGTTCATGAAGATGAGTTTTTCCAATAATTTTGCAATCACTGTTGAGTATATTTTTTATAATTTCAGCGTGTGAGTTTGCAGGGCATGCTTCAACGCGCGCCTGAGTTCCAAGTGTCGTCACTTCATTTTGTATATCAATTGAGTCTTTAACCATGACTCTAATTTTTCCATCTCCTAAAGAGAGACTTCTAGATATAATATTCAATTCACTTTTCCATGTATTTTTATACTCAACATCAATATCTGAAAAATTAATGTATTTGTCAAGTTATTTTGAAATAAAATAATCTTTGTCTTTTTTCTTGTATAATCAATTATATTTTTTTAAGTTTAATTGCTGCTCATGTTAAAAAATTTTGAAAATTATTTGCCAAATAACGATCCCAAAAGTTTGGAAAATTTTCCATTTTTTTGGATATCTCAAGTTAATGGTAAGTATTCCCAATTGATTGATAAATCTTTAAAAAAAATAGGTCTCGATAATACAAAAAGAAAAATCATTTTGAGTACAAATGCTCTCGGTGAAGCCAATATCACTGAAATAGCAAATTTAGCAACAATCAAATTAACAACTGCAACTAAGGCAATCTATAGATTAGTCGAAGAAGGGATAGTTGAAGTTTTCTCATCCCCTCATGATGAAAGGATTTCTATGGTGAAGCTCACTGAAAAAGGATATGGTCTTGTGGATGAAATTAATCAGATCAATCGTGTTACTTTAGCTGGTATATTAAATTCTTTTGATGAACAAGAACTTGAGTCACTAAATTTACAATTAAAGAAAATATTCAATTTAATGCCAAATAGGTAAAAAGACTAAAATCTTTTTACCTACTAACGCTTATTTCATAATTTCATATTGTGGAATAAGCTGATTAAATCGCAAATTTTCAGCGAATTTTGATATGACATTTAGTTTATATTGATAAATATCCATACTTTCATATTTGTAAAAACCTGATAGTTCTCTAATGCCATTTCTATTTTCCATCATATTTTTTTTGATAATATCAGGGGCTTTGTAACGCTCACCAAGTTCTTCTCTCAAATACTCAGAAGCATGATACAAAATATCTCCTCCACCCCAATCGATAAACTCTAGCATACCTAACACTGAAAAACGCAAACCAAAACCTGTACGAATCGCTTTATCAATATCCTCAGCACTTGCTACGTGTTCTTCAACCATTCTCGCTGCTTCATTCATTGCCAATGCTTGAATTCTTGGAACAATGTATCCAGCAACTGCATTACAAATCACAGGGACTTTACCAATTGCCTCAAGTAATGTTTTTAGTTTTTCTACTGCTATATCAGCAGTATGCTCAGATCGGCTTAGCTCAACTAAAGGCATTAAATATCCAGGATTAAGCCAATGCGCATTAACAATACGTTCTGGATGAGAAATTAATTTTGCTATATCAGTGACCAAAAAGGTCGAAGTCGTTGATGCCACAATACAGTTTTTAGAAATTAAGGGTTCCAACCACCGAAAACAGTGTTGTTTATGAGTCATTATTTCAGGTACACCTTCAATAATTAATTCACAATTTTTCCAATCAATAGTTTGATTATCTTTGAAATAGAAATGAATTCTTTCTTTTAATACTTTACATTGATCATTCACTAACATCCCGATATGTTCTAAGAGATGCAACTCTTGGTCGAGGCTGTCATTCCATTTTTGCAGAAATTCATTTTTTTCTGCTGGGTTTCGATCTTTTACGTCTACAAGTGCAATCTCAATTCCTGCATATGCGAATGCGATCGCAATCGCATTACCCATTCTACCTGCACCTACAATAATAATATTTTTAATCATGCAGATTGCTCTCCGGAGTTCAACAGGTGTTTTAATTGTTGCTGTGTTAAATCAAATAACCCTAAATTTTCAAGAGTGCGACCCTCACTATACAAATCCCTACCAGTAATTGATGATGCGATATTCAGAAGCCCTTCAGCAATCGGCGCTTTGACTCCAACATACTTACCAACCGATACAATAAATGACAGGCCTAATCGTGTGTCTTCGAGCATATACCGATGTAAATGTAAATCTATTTTCTCGCGCCAATCGCCACTGTCAGTCAACTTACCATGTGCCCCCCTACCATACATCCACTCATCTCCTTCACCCTCTTTATTGTAATGATCTGCGAGTGGGAAATGCTGTTTCGAGTATCCCAATGCTTCACGAATATTCATTCGCTCTTGATCTAATAAGCTCGTTACTTTCCTCACTGAAGGTTGAGTACCTTCATTATGAATATCCCATACATCAAAATGTTCTAAAGGTGCAGCATTGAGCATAATTAATGGAGGATGAATAATGGGTCCTGCATTCATTAAAGCTCCACTCAAAGCATCCTCTATAGGCTCGATGCTGTCATAAGCTTGCTTTAATACTCTAATAGCATGATCTTTTAATTTTGCTGGATAGACCCCAGTAGGCAATCGCGTCGCATATACACTAATCACGATAGAATTCGGACTATGTTTTCTTACTAAATATGGCAAAGTACCCGTTTCAGCAAAAGCCACGTCAGACTTATTTCCAACTTTAAGCATTGCTTGAGCAAATAGGTATGTTCCAAAAGTACCTGGGGGTAAAAATACGACTTGACCAGATGTTAAGTAGGGTGCTATTTCAATCGATAAATCTTCATGGCTTGTTGCGGGTAAAGGAATAATAATCAATTCAGCGTTTTCAATAGCTTTGGATAAATCAGTTTCAAGTTGGATTTTTTGATGTTCATCCCCAACAGATACTGTTCTAGTGCCACGAAAGTCTTTTACAGTAAGCTCACCATATTTCGCTAATTCTTTTAGTGAATCTCGATCTCTTCGCCATAATTTAACTTCGTGATTTTTTTCCGCCATCTCCACTGCTGATGCATAACATCCATGTCCACCGCCAAGAACCGTGATTTTCATTTTCTTCCCTTACATATTTATTGTGTATTGTGATAGTAGGAAAGATTCTTCCTTTTACTCGCGTCAAAAAGCGGTGCTGCTATTCGAATTACGAATTTATTTCTATTAATTTGTTTTGTTTCACGGTTTCTGAAGGCGTGCATCCATAACGTTTTTTATAAAGCCGAGTAAAGTGTCCAAAACTTCTTACACCATGAGCATTGAAGATATCAATTATAGGCTGATCAACTTGAGTGTGTTTAAGTTCTTGATGAACTCGGTCCAATTTGATTGATGTCATGAAACTGAGAGGCGTTTGGTTCAAATAGGTATTAAATCCCTTTTGAAGCGTTCTTACCGAGACTTTTACAAGCCTCGCAACTTCCTCAATCGAGATTGCTTCCATATAATGTTGCTCAATCAAATGAGCTGCATTTTTGATATAACTTGGGATGAGTTGATATTTTTTATCTGCGATTCGTTCACTGAAATTATGTGGAATTTTGATCAGTAATAACTCAGTCAAATATGAACTAAAGCTATCAGAAATTTGCCACCAGTTTTCAATATTTGAATATGCAAAGCATAAGTAGTTCAGTGTTTCTAAAATTGAAATTCTTTCTTCAGATGTATAGGAAATGCCACTATCGAAAATAAGATTTTTTTGAGGGATATACCCCAACAAGCGATATAAAACAGTGTTGATCAACTCATGATCAATTTTTAATATGATATTTCTACATTTGGCTTGGAGTTCAATTCTATTTTCAAAATGAGGATGAGAAACTGTAAGTAATCCAGGACGTTGTTGATAAGTTGAATGATCATATTTGACTTTACATTCCCCTTCCAAATTAAATCTAAACAGATAACTTTGACACTCAGCACCAAAACTAATTTGAACTGGGGCATTGTAACTTAATTCAAATAGTGCAACTTGACCAAATGAAAACCCACTTAATTTTACTTCTAAAGATTCATCATTCAATACTTCAAATTGATGAGGGCACAAGTATTGTCCTATCACATCTTTAATCTGAAAATAATCTTTTGAAGACAATAAGTTGAATTTCTTTAAAAGTTTCAGATTCGATAAATACATGATAGGTGTACCCTCATTACTTTATTCAGACATGATTTATTTAGACTCAACTTGCAAACTATTTTCGAAGGCTTTACAACCCACTTTCAATAAGACAAAGCACAATACGCATGATATTGCACCAACGATAGATATCGATGAACCGACCATTAAAGGATTTTCAAAAATACGATCCGTAATTAAAGCCACTAATGTGGTACCAATACCTAAAGCAATCAAATTACTGATGAGTAAAAAGATAGATGAGATTTGGGCACGTAATTGATTTGGCGAAAGCATTTGCATTGCTGTTGTTGAGATCGGCATTGGGAAAGAAGCGAAAAACATTGCAACAACCAACAATGTAACTGATAGCCATAATTCATTAACTTGTGAAAACAAAATCATTGGAATAATCAGACCTACGATTCCAATCACACCCACAAACATAGGCGAATCTTTTCTGCCTCTTTGAATAAAATAATCATTCATCCAACCAGCCGCAAATACACCTAAAGTATTTGAAATCAGTAACACGGCACCCAACATATAGCCCACTTCAGTAGCTGTCATATTGTAATGTCGTATGTAAAATGCAGGTGTCCAGCTAATTAAGCAAAACAATGCCATGGCATAAAAAGTAAATCCCAAATAATGACATGTAAATGTTTTTTTATGCTTTTTCAAAAATTTAAAAGTATCACTAAGCTTTACTTTTACCACGTTCCCCTGCGCATCGACCATTTGCCCTTTACGCTTAGGATCTTTAACAGTTAAAAGTACCAATATGCCAATAATGACTCCTGGTAAACCTACTAAAATAAACGCCACTTGCCATGCCTTTAACATTCCAAATAAGGGTACAGCGATAAGAGACATGTCCTTGAGTAATCCAATGACAAAACCACCTACTAAGAATGCGATTCCCCCACCAACAAAAGATCCAATCGAATAAATAGCGACAGCTCGACCCAATTTATCTTTTGCAAACATATCACTAAACATTGAATAGGCTGCAGGTGACAAAGCAGCTTCACCAATTCCTACACCCATTCTGCTCAAAAACAACTGGATAAAGTTCTTACTTAAACCACATAAAGCTGTTGCAATGCTCCAAAATACAATCCCGGCAGCAATTAATTTTGGTCTTGAGAATCGATCTGCGATATAAGCCAATGGAAGACCCATGAATGCGTAAAATAAAGAAAAAGCTAGTCCGTGAAGTAAACTGAATTGCGTGTCTGTTAAATTCAAATCTGCTTTTATCGGTTCAATCATCAAAGCCAAAATTTGACGATCGATAAAAGAAAATATATATGCAATCATGCAAAGTATTACAACATACCAAGCATAAATATCCTTTTTTTTTGCATCATTACTCTTTAACTCGGAAATTTTTTCCATCGAAATCATCCTAAATATTTTATAGATCAGCGCTATCCCTATGACAAATCCATGCCAATTTATGCTGATTTATAAAATTAATATCATTTTTAACATTATTATTCTATTTATTTTTCCATTAAATATTACATATAAATAGATATTTTATATTAATCTAATCATAAAAATTAGTTCATGCTCTTCAATTCGTCTAGATAATCTAATATTTGTTTGATGTATTCATTATTATCGATACTTCTATAGGCAACTGTAATTGGACTTTCAGCCTCATTATCTAGAATTGGTATAAATTTCAAATTTTTCATACCTATAGAGCATGCACTCTTTGGAATAATACACCCCCCCTCACCAGATGACACCATCCCCAATGCCATATGGATTTCTCTCGTCTCGATCAGATTTTGTGGAATTAAGTCAAGTTCAGAGAATATTCCTTGAATAAAAGTTGAGAAGTTTGGTTTAGGAGTATTTGGATATATATAAATATGTTCGTTGACCAATTGTGATAAATGTACTTCCTTAACATTTTGGGTCACTAATGTATGATCTTTGTGCACTGCTAAAAAAAGTTGCTCTCTTTCGATCACTATTCTTTTTATTGAAGGATCACTAATTCCTAATCGACCAAACCCAATATCAATTTTTCCCAATTTCAAAGCTTCTACCTGGTCTCTGGTTCCGCATTCCACTAATTCAACTTTTATATTTGCAATATGCTTTCTTAAATAATCAATAATCTCAGGTAATTTCCAATAAAAAAGCGAACCAACATACCCAATTCGTACGGTAGTATCTGTCACTTTATATCGATTTACCATCGATTTAGCATGTGCTGTTAAGGTCAGTATCTGTACAGCATATTGGTAAAAAAATTCTCCAACTTCAGTTGTTTTGATCGGTCTCATGCCTCTTTCAAATAATACGACACCTAACTCTGACTCTAAGTTTTTGATTTGTCGTGTAAGTGGTGGTTGTGCGATACATAATTTTTCAGCAGCTTTTGTAATACTTTTTTCTTCGACCACAGTAGCAAAATACTTTAATGTTCTTAATTCCATTGAAATTTCCTCAATCCATACTTTTTTAGTATTTTAATATACTACTTAACCTCTATTTTCAATACTTTATTTCAAATAAGGTATTTAGCATATATTAATGGAATATATTGCTGCATGTACAAAAATATTGAAACCTTGCTCGTTGAAATCCCGACGATCCGCCCACACAAGATGGCGGTCGCAACGATGCAAACTCAAACCTTAGTCCTCATTAAAATCGAAACTTCGGATGGTTTCATTGGTTGGGGCGAAGCAACCACCATCGGTGGCTTAGGCTATGGTGAAGAAAGCCCTGAAAGTATCAAAACCAATATCGATACTTATTTTGCTCCACTACTCAAAACTTTTACTGATTTCAACATTGCTCAAATTATGCAAGTGTTGAAGAAGAATATTAATGGCAACCGTTTTGCAAAATGTGCCATTCAAACTGCTTTACTGGATATTCAGGCTCAACGTTTAGGTTTGCCGCTGTCTGAAGTGTTAGGTGGCCGTCTGCGTGACAGCGTTCCTGTACTTTGGGTGTTGGCTTCTGGTGATACAGATAAAGATATCGCTGAAGCGAAAAAGATGATCGAAGCTAAGCGTCATAACTTCTTTAAATTAAAAATTGGTTCTCGTGCTGTAGAAGCAG